>JAHCMK010000003.1:300000-591228 GCA_019192445.1 Oceanococcus sp. HetDA_MAG_MS8 | reverse complement strand
CCCTGCGCCGCCGCCGTTGTGTTGGCCGCGTCGCGTCAGGAGCTGCGCAGTATAGAGCATTTTTCGTGACGCGCAACACCTTTTGCGAAAAAAGTTTGCGAGGATGATGAATCAACCACTTAGGCGGCTATTGAGCAGCTTGGCCAACTGCGACGCGCGCAACTCTGCGCTTGCCCACCTGGACTACACACTCTGTACCCACGGGCAAAACCATGGCTTTGTCCGATACACGCTGTTGATCGACCTTTACCGCGCCCTGCTGAATCATCCTTAAGGCCTCGCCTCCAGACTTGACCAGCCCCACCTCACGCAATAGTTGCGGCAGCGCGATTCCTGACTCGTCGAACGCAGGGACGCGAATGAGATCTAAATCCGTGGGCAGTTGCTGATCACGAAATCGTGACTCGAAGTTTTGCCGAGCTTGCTCCGCCTCTGGACCACCGTGATAACGGTGCACCATCTCAGCCGCCAGGCGCAGCTTGGCTTCCTTGGGATGCAAGCTGCCCTCGTCCACGTCTTTATGAAGAGTGGCGATGGCTTCCAGGCTCAAACTGCTCAGCAGCTCGTAGTACCGCCACATCAAAGTGTCGGAAATAGACATAAGCTTGCCGAACATATCGTCCGGGGCATCTCGGACACCGATATAGTTATTCAGGGACTTGCTCATTTTCTGCACCCCGTCCAAGCCCTCCAAGATGGGCATGGTCATCACAACCTGGGGCGCTTGACCGTAGTCTTGCTGAAGCTGGCGACCGACTAAGAGATTGAATAGCTGATCGGTCCCACCAAGCTCAACATCAGCGCGCAATGCCACGGAGTCATAGCCCTGCAGCAAGGGATACAAGAACTCATGGATGGCAATTGGCTGCCCGGTTTTATAACGATTATTGAAATCTTCACGCTCCAGCATGCGGGCGACTGTATGCCTCGCCGCCAAGCCAATCATGTCGGCCGCGGACATAGCACCCAACCATTCCGAGTTGAAGGCGACTTGGGTCCGCTCTGGATCTAAGATTTTGTAGACCTGCTCTTTATATGTGGCTGCGTTGCGTCGCACATCGTCTTCAGTCAGGGGTTTGCGGGTGACGTTCTTGCCAGTGGGGTCCCCAATCCGCCCCGTGAAATCACCAATGAGGAAGATCACCTCATGCCCGGCCTGCTGAAAGTGCCGCAGTTTGTTCAGCAGCACCGTGTGCCCCAGGTGAAGATCCGGCGCGGTAGGGTCAAAGCCCGCTTTGATACGCAGCGGCTTCTTCGCTTCCTCGAGGCGTTTCCGCAGCCCACTTTCGGGCACCACCTCTGCGGCACCACGAACCAACTCGTCCAGCTGCTGAAGGTAATCACTCATTCCATTTCACCATCATTGGGAGGCAGTTTCGGCAATATTTTGACGCATAGCCTCAAAAGCCATCTGTATCCATTTGTTTTTTGTTGAATTACCCGCCGGCATGCCTTACTCTCGCCAACAAGCTTTTGGGGTTGAATTCGGGACAGGGCCCATGAATATGCATAGTGTAGGTCACGACGCACATCGTCACCCACGCCGCTGGGTGCTGATAGCTGCGCCGGCGCTGGCCGTCGCAGGTCTGCTGGCAGCACAGGCGACCCGTCCACCACACTCAGACTGGACTCATCAAACTCAGGTTTCCGGCACCTCCAAGACACTCGCTTCGATGCCTTTGATTGCGAGCGCCTACGCGGCGCCAGCCCTACAGCCCGCCCTTTACTTCAGCCTGACCGCCGATCCGGCCCACGCACGCCTGGACCTGCTAGAACTTCCACTTCCCGCCGTCAGTACGACGCCTACTCCCCCGCTGGCCACGGAAGCCGAGCTCGCTGACGCCGCACAACCCCATAGCGTCGCTGAGCAGACGCCTGCAGGTGAAGAGCAATCATTAGTTGTCACGCGTGGCGACAGCTTATCCGGACTACTGGCGCAGGCCGGCATTCGCGCAGCGGACTGGTTGGCCGTGTCCAAACTGCCCGATGAAGCCAAACGCCTGCATCGCATGCAGCCCGGTGAAGTCCTGACAATTCGCCGCGACGGCGACCGCCTATTAGCTCTGAGCTACCCCTTAGATAGTTTGCGCACGTTGGAAATCGCCGGCTCGGATGCGGGCTGGGAGCAGTCCATCACCACCCAGGCCACGGAAACCAAGCGCCACCAAGCCAGCGGCGTCATTCGCAACAGCTTGTACCTGAGCGCGCTAGAGATGGGGCTGAGTGACCGCATGATCATGCAGCTCGCGGACATATTCGCCTGGGATATCGACTTCGAACGCGATGTGCGTGACGGCGACCGCCTGCACGTCATTTACGAGCAAAGCTATCTGCAAAACACGGAAACGGTCGCCGGACACCCACGGATTATGGCCGTTGCTTATGAAGCCGCAAAACGCGATTTTCAGGCTGTGTATTACACGCCCGCTGAAGGCTCCGCCGGCTACTACAACGCCGATGGACGCCCTATGCGCAAAGCCTTCCTCCGTACGCCAGTAGAGTTTGCACGGATTAGCTCCCGCTACTCCCGGGCACGCAAGCACCCTATTCTGAACCGGGTGCGGGCCCATAAAGGCGTTGATTACGCGGCGGCGCACGGCACACCCATCCGCGCTACAGGCGACGGCCGAGTGGCGCACTTGGGCACGCGGGGAGGATACGGTCGTACGATCATTCTTGAGCATGCAGGACAGTACCGGACGCTGTATGCACATATGTCGAGTTATGCCCGCGGGCTCCGCACGGGTAGCCGGGTGCAACAGGGCCAAACTATCGGCTATGTGGGCGCGTCTGGCCTAGCGACCGGCCCCCATCTCCATTACGAGTTCCATAAACACGGGCAGCACGTAGACCCGCTGTCGGTCGCCCTGCCCGCAGCGGCGCCGCTACCCGCAGCGGAAATGGCCCGCTTCGAGCAGACTACAACTCCCTTGCTCACACAGCTCGCTCAGCTGAGTCAAGGCGCCACCTTCGCACAAGCCGCCACTAGCGCCACTCCCTAAGCCCATGACCATGTGGGTCGAGGGCGTCTGGCTGGGGTTAATGTCTGGCACCAGCGTGGATGCCATTGATGTTGTCGCTCTGGGCCCCTGCCCATCTCGGCCTTATGCAGGCGCTCTACTTGGGCATTGGCAGTCGCCCTGGCCCGCGGAGCTTCAAGCTCGCCTTCAGGCCCTGCCCCTGGCTCCGCCACGCAGCTGGTCCGAATACATGGAGCTTGATGTCGCAGTTTCAGCTGCGCACGCGCAGGCTGTCCACGACTTTCTAGAGCACACATCCTTGCCGGAGTCACCGCATGCGATTGGCTTTCACGGACAGACGATCTTTCATGCGCCACAGCAGAAAAACACGCTGCAGCTAGGTAGCGCGGCGCATCTCGCGGCGAGGCTCAACCTTCCTGTAGTTGCTGACTTGCGCCGAGCGGATATGGCCCAAAACGGCCAGGGCGCCCCCCTAGCCAGTGCCTTTCATCATGCCCTGTGGGGACTAGATGATGTGCCGACGGCAGTATTGAACCTTGGCGGCATTGCCAACCTCAGCATTCTGCGCGAAGGCGAGTTATGCGCTGGTTTTGATACCGGGCCGGCCAACGGGTTGATGGACAGCTGGGTCCAGCGGCATTGGCAACAGTCCTTTGACCTCCAGGGCGCCCTGGCCCGCCAAGGCCAAGTCGTGCCCGGGCTGCTTCAAGCTTGGCTGCAAGACCCCTATTTTCAATTACCCGCTCCGAAATCCACCGGCCGAGAGTATTTCCATTTGGACTGGGCCGGCCTAAATAGCGATAACGGTCATGACGCCGAACCCGCGAATGTTCTACGAACATTGTTGGAGCTCAGCGTGCAAACCGTGACTCAAGCTTTGGCGGAGTGGCCTGTAAAGCGCGTAATCATGGTCGGCGGCGGCAGCCGCAATGACTTCTTGGTTGAGCAGCTCAAGCTCAATAATCCAAGCTTAGATTTCTGCCATAGCGCGGAATGGGGCTGGCCCTACGACACCATCGAAGCTGGAACGATGGCTTGGCTAGCCATGCGCCACTGCGCGGCGACCCCTGGCAATGCCGTCACAGTGACCGGCGCGGATCAGCATGTGATTTTGGGCGCTTACTATCCCGCGCCCGTCCCGAGCTCAGACGGCAAATGAGGACCCGCAGCCGCAGGTCGTGGACGCGTTAGGATTGCGAATCACGAACTGGGCGCCATTCACATCATCTTTGTAATCGATTTCAGCGCCTTCCAAGTAGACCACGCTCATGGGGTCGATGAGCAAAGCAACGCCCAAGGTGTCGACACGCGTATCGTCTTCGGCCTGCTCCTCGTCGAAGCTAAATCCGTACTGAAAGCCAGAACAGCCGCCGCCGGTGACAAACACGCGCAGCTTGAGATCCTCCCGCTCCTCGGACTTCATCAGCTCATCCACCTTGCGCGCAGCCGCTTCGGTGAACACCACAGGGGTTGAAATGTCAGCTTCGGTCATGTGTTTGCCTCCAGAGCAGGCCAGGCCCAAGATTTTACGACAGTATCATCACTACCTTGGGGTGTAATTAATGCAATCAAGCGCTCGGGCTGAAAAGCCGAAGGAATCCCCAGCTCAGCCTCCCATTCTTGAAAGCGGCTAAAACGATACTCTGCCCCAGGAGTAGGCCCTGCCGCCAGCTCGGCGATCGGGTATTCACGCACCTGCTCCCCCTCACGCCCACGCAGGCGAAACTCCATACGTCCGGTGGCTACGCCACGCGAGCCACCAGAGCGCGCCAAAACGGCCCTAAGCATCACCCGAGCTCCGGCCAGCGCGTACCACTCCACGGCATGCAAACGCACACCGCCCGGCGAGTTCTCTGGATCCACCAGCCCCCGATAGAACTCCAAGTCCTCGCGCAGCCGGGCCCGCTGCGCTGTAAGCTCGGCAACAGACTCACGCAAAGAGGCGCGCGCCGTTTCGCAGCGGGTAAGGTCTCGCAGCTCGGAGCTCAAATCAGCGCTCGAAGCCGCCTGCTCGGTCACATCTGTCTGGCCAGCGTTGTTCGGCAGGGACACCCGATCAAGCGGCACTGAGGTCGATTGCTGCTCCCCAAGAACAAAGCCAATCAGAGCACTCGTAGCGCAAAGCGCGGCACCCGCCACCCAAACATTGATTGTGAAATTCAGGGCTGCATCCCCCAAGCATCCAAACCGGTGGCAGGCTCCAGGCCAAACATCACATTCATGCACTGTACCGCTTGGCTTGAGGCTCCTTTGGCCAAATTATCAATGACGCTCAAAACCATAACCCGCTCATCTCGGGCGTGTACCGCGAGATGCACGCGGTTGCTGCCGCGCACGTCCCGCGTCGCCGGATGGGAGCCCACGGGACGCACCACAATAAAGGGGTGGTCCTGATAATAGCTTTCAAAAACGGCCTGCCAATCCGTATTCGCACGCAGTGGCTGGGCGTAGACGGTAGCGTGAATACCGCGCAGCATAGGCACGAGGTGGGGTTGGAAGAACACCCGAACCGGGCTGCCGCACAGCTCGCTCAAACCCTGCTCAATTTCTGGCTGATGGCGATGCCCACCCGCCGCGTAAGCCTTAAAACTATCAGCACACTCACTGTATAAGCTGCCGACTTTCGCTCCTCGTCCTGCCCCCGTGACCCCCGACTTACAATCGGCCAACAACGAATGCGGCGCAACAGCGCCATCAGCCACCAAAGGTGCTGCCGCAAGCTGTACCGCCGTGGGATAACAGCCGGCACAGGCCACTAAGCGCGCCTCGGAAAGCCGCGCAGGATAAAGCTCCGGCAAACCGTAAACGGCTTCCTCCAGCAATTGCGGGGCAGCATGCTCGACGCCATACCACTGCGCGAAGAGTGCTGGATCGCGCAGGCGAAAATCCGCAGAAAGGTCGATAACTCGGCAACCTGACGCTAGAATTTCTGCAGCTTGTTGCATGGCAGTGGCGTGTGGGGTCGCAAAAAACACCACATCTAAGCTAGACCAGTCCACATCAGCTGGATCGACAAAACACAGGTCGCAGCCGTAAAGACTGGGAAAGCTTTGGGCGATGGGCTCTCCGGCCTGAGCGCGCGAGGTTACAACACGCAGCCGCGCCAGCGGGTGGCGTAATAGCCAGCGCATCAGTTCCACACCTGTGTAGCCGGACCCACCGACAATTCCGATATTGATGGCTTGCGTACTCACGCTGGATTAAACACCTAAAAGACTGCAAAAGGACATCGACCCAAAGTATGGCCCGACTATGAATTGGCCGGCATGGTTATCCCGAACTCGCGAACGAATTCTACCGCGCGAGAAGCCGTTGAGCTTGGCACATTTGTCATTGTTAGGCGCTGCGGTGGGCGCGGTGGCCGGCCTCGCCATTGCCGGCCTGCATGGGCTGATCCAGGCAGCGCAGTGGAGCTTAGTTCTTGCCCAAGAGCAGTGGCAGGGTTGGGGTGGCAGCGGCCTGAGGATTTTTCTCACGACGGCCTATGGCGGAGTTTTATTGGGGCTGGTGTACAGCCTGTTTAAGCCCCGCCATCGGCATGGTGGCTTTGTGCACATCATTGAACGCCTCACCTACCACCAAGGCCAGTTCCCAGCGCGCAACCTGTGGCTGCAGATTTTAGGCACAGTCCTGGCGACTAGTAGCCACCAAGCTGTGGGCCGAGAAGGTGCGGCTGCGCACATGGGAGCAGCTGCGGGCAGCTGGATAGGGCAGCGTTTAGACGTTCCAACAGCAAGCGTCCGAGCGCTGGTGGGATGTGGGGCTGCCGCTGGCATATCGGCCTCGTTCAACACGCCATTGGCCGGCGTGATCTTCATCATGGAAGTGATCGTGGTGGAGTACTCCGTGGCCAAACTCGCCCCCAGCATTGTCGCCGCAGTATGCGCCAATGCAGTGGCGCATCTATGGTTACAAAGCCACCCTGCACTCATCGCGACCAACAGCGGCTTACTCTCTATGGCCGAGTTGCCCTATCTAGCGCTGATGGGTGTCTTACTCGGTTTGTTGGCTCGGCTGTATTTGGACCTGGCCGCACAGGCCACCAGCCGTCTGCGACGTTGGCCCATCTGGGTCGGCATGAGCCTTGTCGGCGTCATCACCGCTTTAGGCGCTGTTGCGGTCAACGACCTCGTCGACAACGGGTTCTCTGTCATCAATCGCGCACTTGCTGGCGAGCTGGAGCTGAGTGTTGCCGCCTCCCTCGGCGGCTTAATGTTGCTGTGCTCGGCCTTGGGAATAGCGGCTGGACTGCCAGGCGGCGTCATCATGCCCTGCATGCTCATCGGCGCCTGTGTCGGCTTGGTATTTGGTGAGTGGGGCGGCATCCTCAGCCAGTCGCCTGCATCCGACCCTGGCGTTTATGCCCTCCTCGGACTAGGCGGCATGGTCGCTGCTGTCTTACAGGCGCCCCTCACCGCTTTGGTGTTGTTGGTGGAGCTTTCCGCACGCACCGGCATCTTATTACCCGCCATGCTGGTGGTGGTCACAGCTGTTGTCGTCGCCCGTGGCGATACTGCGGGGCTGTCGGTGTTTACCTTAGTGCTGCGTAACCGCGGCTTGGACTACCGCAATGATCCCGTTTCGCAGTCTTTGCGCCGCATTAGTGTCATGGCCGCGATGAATCGCAGTATTGCGCGCGCCCCGGTACAAATGGCATTGGATGATGCTCGCGCTCTTCTCAACCGGCACCCAGATTGGATCGTTGTGCAGCTAGAGAGCGGCACCCGCTTTGCTTTGGCTGCCTCAGACTTGCTGCATGCCTGTAATGCTAAAGACAGCCAAGGCGGCGAGATCAAGGTCGGCGAAGATACGCCCAGCCGCATCGATCTGAGCAAAATCCCAGGTGAACGCAAACAACTGGCCAGCATTCACTTGCGCGCCTCCCTGCAAGAAGCCTGGGATGCCCTTAAAGAGCAAACGGCTGATGCGCTTTGCGTAGAGAAAAACACTCATAACAACCAAACCACCATCTATGGCGTGCTCACTCCTGAAGCGATCGACCGCGCCTACCGCACCTGAGCACTGCACGAGCCTGGGTTCACAGGCATGATTCCCATCACCGACTTGTGACTGGACGCGTTTAGGCCATGCTTTGGGTGAAGTCTTTCCACGTGATTTTCATGGTGACCTGGTTCGCCGGACTGTTCTATCTTCCCCGGCTCTTCGTTTACCACGCAGACATGCCCGCCGATGACAATTATGGCGAGGCGCGGTTTTTGGTGATGGAGCGCCGCTTGATGGGCATTACCCACTTGGGCGCCCTGCTCACCGCGGTCTTCGGCATCTGGCTCTTAGTGGGCTGGCGGAGCACGCTGCTGCAGGCTCCCTGGTTCCACGCCAAACTGGGGCTACTGCTTTTGCTGTACGGCTACCATTTTTGGTGTGCCGCCTTAGTCCGACAGTTTGCTGCCGGCGACAATCAGCGCAGCGCTCGATGGTATCGCGTCTTCAATGAAGTCCCCGCCCTCGCCCTGATTGCCATTGTATTGCTGGCCATCCAAAAACCCTATTGGGGCGGCTAAACCAGCCATGCACAAAAAAGGCCGGCTCTCAGGCCGGCCCAATTCTGGTGCCAAGGCGCGGTTTAGTCTTCGCTCAAACCACTGATGGCGGACTGCAGGTAATTCTGTTCACCCAGCTTGTCCAGCAATTCAATCTGAGTCTCTAGCCAATCAATGTGCTCTTCTTCGCTCTCTTGAATGTGCACGAAGAGCTCGCGAGTCACGTAGTCCCCAACGGACTCACAATAGCCAATCGCCTCTTTGTATAAAGGGTGAGCGTTCATTTCACTGGCCAAATCGGCGCGCAAACACTCGCCAACGGTTTCCCCAATTTGTAGACGCCCAACGTCTTGGAGATTAGGCAGCCCCTCCAACATCAAGATCCGCTCGACCAAGGCGTCGGCGTGCTTCATTTCATCAATGGATTCTTCGTACTCTTTTTTCGCCAGTGCCGAAAGCCCCCAGTTCTTAAACATGCGTGCATGTAAGAAGTACTGGTTGATTGCCGTTAGCTCATTTTTCAAACCGGCGTTGAGATACTCGAGGACCTTTGCGTCGCCTTTCATGGGAATTGCCTATCCGTGTCAATAAGGTCGCCATCATAGGCTTGAAGCTCGGGCAGGTCAACCATAAGCATCTGTTTTTACTTGTATTTTTAATCGGAATCAATCCGATTCTCATTATTCTACTCAGCCCACCAAAGCGGTCGTTGAGTAAGACCTACCCGGTCACACTCAGGCTCTTTCGCAGGCACAAAAGGCGCTTTGCAAACCAACCAAAAAATGCGACTCCCGTCAGTCCGCGTTTATTGCAGCCGCAGCTCGGGTTGAGAACGAAAATGCAGCGGTTCAGAGCCGCTCAACCCCACACCTTGAAATCAAGCCAGTAAGCGATTTCCGGAGGAAACAGTGCCAGCTTTGCGCGCAGCACGGCCTCAGGGTGTAGTGCGGCGTTAGGAGCGCGCCATCGTCGGCACGGGTTGAGCATTCAAGGCATTCACTGCTTGCGCAGTCAGCCCCGACAAGGCCGGCTCAGCCGCCGACACTGCTTCGTCCAGAATGCGCCGCGCCTCGCACAAGCACTTACCGCACTTGGTGCCAGCCCTGGTGGCAACGCACAAGCCTTTGATGGTCCGTACGCCTTCCTCGACGCAGTCCGCAATGCGCTTGTCGTTGACGTTATGACAGATACACACAACCATACGCACAGTAGAATGCAAATGCGAATGATTGTCAATAGTTCTCGTGGCATTTTTTGCATAGCCCTCGCGGGGCACTAACGCTCTTTGTAACGAGACAGCTGCTTCAAGGCGCGCCGGTACACCGAGCGCTTAAAGAACACCACCTCCTTTTCTGGCAACTGCCAATCCACCCAACGCCAGCCATCAAACTCGGGGTGCCCCGTGGCGTCGAACTGGATCGCTTCGGTGCTACTTTGCAGACGTAGCAAAAACCACTTCTGCTTCTGGCCAATACACAGTGGGTGTTTCCCTCGGCGGATGTAACGCAAGGGAAGTCTGTAGCGAAGCCAGCCGGAGGTCCGCCCAATGAGCTGTACATCCGCCTCACCCAGGCCCAATTCCTCATACAATTCCCGAAAACAAGCTTGTTCCGGGCTTTCGCCTTTTTGAATTCCTCCCTGCGGAAATTGCCAAGCGTCTTGACCGACGCGCTTGGCCCAGAGCAACTTGTCCTCTGGCCCAATGACCACAATGCCGACGTTGGGCCTAAACCCATCAAGATCGACCATGATCTGATCCTTTCATTTGTTACTGCCGCCCATTTTTCCACAGGCTGGCCAGCGACCCAAGAGAGCAGCGCGTGAAATTAGCCGCATTTGACCTAGACAACACCCTCCTAGCCGGCGATAGCGACTACGCTTGGGGCCAGTATCTGGTCCAACGCGGATTTGTCGATGCCGAGTACTACGCCCGCGCCAATGAGCAGTTTTACGCGGATTACCAGGCCGGGACCTTAGACATCCACGCCTACGCGGAATTTGCCTTGGGCGCTATGGGACGTATTGAGCCCGAGCAGCTGGACCAGGCACGTGAAGACTTTATCCGTGATGAACTACCGCAGATGGTGGCTCCGGGCGCCCGCGCCCTACTGCAGACGCACCAGGACAATGGCGCCGAGATCGTAATCATCACCGCGACCAACACCTACATCACACGCCCCATAGCGCAGGCACTCGGGGTGCTTCATCTCATTGGCACCGAGCCTGAATATCACAACCAAAAAATGACCGGCCGCATCCAGGGCACTCCCTGTTTTCAAGCTGGGAAAATCACCAAGCTCAAAGAGTGGCTGGCTGAACGTGAGCCGCAGCAGACTTGGTTTTACTCTGACTCTATCAATGACCTACCGCTACTAAAGCAGGCGGATTACCCGGTGGTGGTCGACCCATGCCCGCGGCTGCGGGAACTCGCGCAACAGCGACGATGGCCGGTGATGAGTCTCCGGGCCTAGTTGCCACATTGTGCTGGGAGTTATTCCCAACCATTGGCATTTGTCACCGCGCGAAGGAGGCGGCCCGGGCAGCGATCCTTTGTTTTTCAGTGGCTTAGGGACTGGCATGGGCATTGCTCCAACATGGGCTAAGCATCCGAATGAGCCTCAACAAGGAACCGCCCTGATGTTACTAACCCGCTGCACCGCCCTCGCCGCCATCGCCCTCACACTGAGCGGCTGCATCATTGTCGATGTGTCCGACTCGGGCAATGGCCATGATGAAGATAGCGCACACTCCGTCAATGCCGACCTCCACCTCAGCGCAAAGCGCGAACATGGTGACGCCGCCAGCGTCAACGGTGATATCCACCTTGCGGCAGGCGCGCGCGCTGGTGAAGTAGAAACTGTGAATGGCGATATCTACCTCGGGCCCAACGCCCATGTCGAAGAAGTTGAAAGCGTCAACGGCAATATCGACGCGGAAGCCGGGGCTCATATTCGTGACGATGTGGAGTCCGTGAACGGGCGGGTCACACTCACTCAAACCTCTGTCGCAGGCGATGTAGAACTCGCCAATGGGTCTTTGGAACTGAGCGACAGTACCGTGCACGGAGATATTGAACTGCGAAATACGCCGTTGACCCTGCGCGGAACGACCCTGGTTCATGGTGATGTGATCCTGCGCAGCAAAGATGCGAGCAGCCCCCCAATCCTAGTCAGCATCGGCCCACAAGTTCGCATCGCGGGGGCACTAGTGCTCGACAGACCAGTCGTGTTGGAACTCGACCCCCGCGCAGACATCTCGCAGATTCGCGGCCGCTTCGCGCCCTAAGCAAAGCCGCATCGTTCGCCCAGCAGACAGTTCGCGGGAGCGGTTGCCCCGCGAACCTCTATCTAGCTACTACAGGACAACATGCTGCAGCCGGGCTTGTGTTCCGCCCAGGCCGGTCGCATTTGCATGTAGTGCTCCTGATCAGGCCGGTCAAATGGCGAGGACAGAGCCCGCATCAGGGACTCCAATGGCTGCATATCCCCAGACTCTGCTGATTCAATGCACTCAGCCAACAACCAGTTCCGCGGAACCACAAAGGGGTTCACTGCGCGCATGTGGTCTGGTGTTTGCGAGCTTGTCAGTCTTCTTTGCAAATATTCGTCCCACCACCGCTGAGCCCGCTGCAGACTTTTCTCTGTGGGAGGCTCAGACGCATAACTACACTGCGTAAAGACTTTTGTCGCGTCTGGCCGTGTGCTCGGGTCAATCTCCCCTAAAGCACAAAACCAGCGGGTCCAATCCAGCCGGAACAACCGCAGCAGCTCAAAGCCCTCTTGCAGCCAGTCCAGATCCTGCGCTTGCAAGGGGCCTACGCCGAACTTTTCCCCCATCCCGGCGTAAAAGTGCTGGGTATAGCTCGCTGAGTATTGCTGCAAGGCCTGCTCGAGGGCCGCCCTGGGCAAGCCTGTAGACATCAGTGCCGAGCCTAGGCAACCCAAGTTCCATTGCAAAATTTCCGGCTGCCGACCAAAAGCATACCGACGGCCATGTGCATCTGTGGTGTTGGGCGTCCATCCTGGGTCAAAAGGCTCCAACCAGCCGAAGGGACCGTAATCGATGGTCAACCCCAACACACTGGTGTTATCTGTATTGAGCACCCCATGCACGAAACCCAGCTGCATCCACATACTCGCCAAGCGACCGGTTTCCTCGCAAAGCTGACCAAACCAGGCCACCGCGTCATTGCCGTGGGCAAAGGGACTGCGCTCTAGGCAGTAGTCCAACAGCTGTTGTAGCAGTTGGGTTTCACCGCTGGCCGCATGAATCTCGAAATGACCAATTCGTACAAAACTGGGGGCGACGCGGGTCACAATGGCGCCAGGCTCTGGCTCCGGGTGTCCGTCATAAAGCATGTCACGGACGACCGCATCGCCAGTGCTCACCAAGGCCAAGGCGCGCGACGTCGGAACACCCAGCGCGGCCATCGCCTCACTCAATACATACTCCCGCAACGAGGAGCGCAGTACCGCCCGTCCATCAGCCCCGCGGGAGAAATTAGTCCGCCCCGCACCTTTAAGCTGCACGGTGTGCAGCGCACCCCGTGCATCACGCAGCTCGCCGAGGTTGATCACGCGACCATCTCCAAGTTGGCCAGCCCAGTTGCCGAATTGGTGCCCCCCATACCGCATGGCGTAAGGGCGGCTCCCATCAAGCAAAGCGTTGCCACTGAGCAGATTTGCCCAATGCCGCTGTTCTTCAGCGCTTTCGGGCGCGGCGAATCCCAACTCCGAGGCACAACCTGCAGACCAAGCGATTAACTCTGGGGCAGTCACCGGCTCCGGCTGCGCCACACTTGCACAGGCATCCGGCACCGTTTGCGACTGATGGGGGTCTAGGTCCTGCGCACATGGCAGCGCCTCGCAGTAATCAACCTCCAGCCGGACTGAAGGCAGCGATAACAGCTTGCGGGATTCCATAACCTAGGCACCTCGAGGGTCAAGCAGACCAATTAGCCTACACAGGCCCACGGCGCGCAGTCATGACTGCGCTAAAGAATGGGCGGTTCCTGCGCTGCTTGCTCTGCCGGCGGCTCCTCGGCCTGAACCCGCTCCCAATCAGCCGCTAAACGCTGCGCCTGCCCTGCCTCCGCCAAGTGATAGACCGCCTCACCTTCGTACACCACTGGCAGGTTGAGTTTACCGATGACCAGACCAGAGAACGGCGCGGTTATGCACATCTCATGGTCGCCAAAGCTGTCGGCCACCCGCCCTAGTACCTGCCCCTGCGTCACGTACTCACCTAAACCTGCCAGAGTGCGCAGTATCCCGCTACCGCCCGCTCGCACCCACTGACTGTTGTGCACAAAGGCTGTCCGCTGGGCGGTTTTGCGCGCGCGCGCCGGAGGCAACATCTCTAGCCCACGCAGAGCATTCAGAACCCCCGTCACGCCAAGGCGAATGCTGGTCTCATCAAAACGCAACGCCTCACCAGCCTCATACACTACAACAGGAATGCCGGCCTTCCGCGTGAAGGCCCTGAGAGTACCGTCACCTGCTGGCGCATCCAGAACCAAAGGTGCGGCAAAGGCTGCGGCTAACTCGCGAACTCCAGGCTGTGCCAATTCGGCGCGCAGCTGCGGCAAATTACCGCGATGCACTGCTCCGGTGTGCAAGTCAATGCCGTAATCGCATTGACGGACAACTTCCTGCAAAAAGGTATGCGCCATGCGCGCAGCCAGCGACCCGCTGGTGCTTCCTGGAAAGCTGCGGTTGAGGTCCCGGCGATCTGGCAGATAGCGCGAACGGCTGACAAAGCCATGCACATTCACCACGGGTACGGCGATCAGAGTGCCGCGCAGCCGGGCCAAACTGCGGTGGCGGAGAACCCTGCGCACGATCTCTACACCGTTGAGCTCATCCCCATGGATAGCCGCGCTCAAAAACATGGTCGGCCCAGCACGGCGCCCGCGCAACACGCGAACCGGCATCGTCAGGGCGCTATGGGTGTACAAATCGGCCAAGGGGAGTTCCAGCGAAACCTGCTCTCCTGGCGCGATCTGCCGCCCGGCAATCTGAACCACGGCCTAGCCTTGTCCGCGTGTGCGAGTGCGCCCTACCCGCGCGTTTTTCTCGATGAACGCAAAGACCATACCGGCCACGTCTTTACCGGTAATGGTTTCGATGCCTTCTAATCCCGGCGAAGAGTTCACCTCCATCACCACCGGACCATGGTTAGACCGCAAGATATCTACGCCGGCCACATTCAGACCCATGATGCGTGCCGCCCGGACAGCCGTAGAGCGCTCCTCGGGGGTAATGCGCACCTTTTCGGCATTCCCGCCGCGGTGCAGGTTAGAGCGAAACTCCCCGTCTTTGGCTTGACGGCGCATGGCAGCCACGACCTTGTCACCAATCACGAAGCAGCGCAGGTCGGCGCCTTTGGCTTCCTTGATGAACTCCTGCACCAAAAAGTAGGCATTCAAACCGCGGAAAGCCTCAATCACGGACTCCCCAGCCTTACGGGTTTCGGCCAGCACCACGCCGACGCCTTGGGTCCCTTCCAGCAGCTTAATCACCGTGGGTCCACCGCCGACCAAGTCCAACAAATCAGAAGTGTCGTCTGGTGAGTGGGCGAAGCCTGTCACGGGCATACCAATACCGCGCCGCGCCAAAAGCTGATGGGCCCGCAGCTTATCCCGGGAGCGGGTAATGGCGACCGATTCATTGACCGGATACACACCCATCATTTCAAACTGTCGCAGCACCGCTGTGCCGTAGAAGGTCACCGAGGCGCCAATACGCGGAATGATGGCGTCGAAGCCTTCTAAGAGCTTGCCGCGGAAATGAATTTCTGGCGAATGCGACACAATCTTCATGTAGCAGCGCAGCGGGTCGATAACATGCATTTCATGGCCACGCTCCTTTCCCGCCTCAACCAAACGACTCGTGGAATACAGCTTAGAACTGCGCGACAAAATACCGATCTTCATACCTGTGTCCTCCGCATAAGCAGCGCCGCAATGTTTATGCAGTAACGCCGTTGAAAGTGTGAAGTTATTGGGAACCGCAGAGAAACGACGCTGCGGGGTTCACGACAAAGCGACCATTCATGGCCGTACGCCCAAGTAGCATTCGAAAGGACATGCTGTCGCGATCAGTCAGTGTGAGTTCAGCGGCAAACTCGAGCGCGCCAACACGCATACGAGTCCGAATGACCGGGCGTAACTCGCGGTGGCCACCCGAGTCACTCACCTCGCGGCGATCCACCAAGGGGGCTTCGCAGTGCCTTACTTCGCTGTCGTCTTTGTGCAGCGGGTGCAGCGAAAAGCGGACCCAGTCCTCGCCGTCACGCTGGAAAGCCTCCACCGAGAATGCGTGCAGGGCCGATGTACGGGCACCCGTATCGACTTTGGCGCGAATAGGCGGCAAGCCAAGGTCGGGCAGTTCTACCCACTCGCGCCAACCCAATGTTGTCAGCTCTGCCTGCGGCTGAAATTGCATTTGCGATTCCATGTCCGCCTATTATGCGGGCACATGGCTTGCAATGTCGCCCATCTATGACGAACAACCCCCACGCATTAATTTGTGCCCATGTTCTCGGCGGACGCCGCGTGGAAAGTTTGGCTGCAGCTAACCACTGGCAAAGCTCGGAAGGCCCGTTGTGGCTGCATCTCAACCGGCATGCTGATGACACCAAACGCTGGCTGACCAAATCTCGAGAGGTCTCCGCCGCGGACCGCGAAGCCTTATTGGCCGAAGAAACCCGGCCGCGACTGCTGGTTAATGAACGACGTCTTTTGCTGATCTTGCGCGGGGTGAACCTGAACCCTGGCGCCGACCCTGAAGACATGGTGTCCATTCGGGTGTGGATCAACGCTGAACGCATCATTTCCTTACGTGGACCGCAGCTGCTTGCCGTCATGGATATGCGCAAAGCCATCGATAGTGGCGGTGGGCCACGCTCCACTGGTCAATGGTTGGCACAACTCATCGAGGGATTAACCGAGCGCATGGGCCCGGTCATCGAAGACATCGCCGGCGCCTTGGACGATGTGGAAGACGAACTCATGACGCGCACCGGCCCCGACTTGCGCAGCACCCTCGCCACCCGGCGCCGGCAGGCCATCGCCCTGCGCCGGTTCTTGGCACCCCAACGTGAGGTGTTGCAACGCCTGTATGCAACACCGCCGGATTGGCTGGATGACATGGACAAGGGGCGCATCCGTGAATCCGCGGACCGCCTCAATCGCTTCGTCGAGGATCTTGACGCCCTGCGTGAGCGCGCCATGGTCACGCAAGAGGAACTCAATACCCGCGCCGCGGAACGAATGAACCGCAACATGTACTTACTGGCCCTGGTTACTGCGGTGTTCTTGCCCTTAGGCTTTATCACGGGATTGCTGGGGATGAATGTAGCTGGCCTGCCTGGCACCGAGACACCCAAAGCATTCTGGTGGGTGTGCGGTGCCATGCTGGCATTGGTAGCAAGCCAAATCGCCGTACTGAGCCGACGCCGATGGTGGGGAGCCTAGTTCAAACAAGTACCGGCGCTGCGGTCTAGATGTCCCTTGTTTAGGGCTGCGAAGCTGCTGGCGCTGGCCAGAGGCGACTGCCTACGATTCGTACGCGATCACCAACTTGCACAGTCCCTGGATCATCCACAATCAAGGTGCGCATGCCGCCCTGATCCATATTCAAGGTAATTTCCGCACGCCGGCTGAGTCGGCCCATGTCTGGCACTTCCACCACAGGCACTTGGTTATCCAGTAGCAACGATCGCGTCCCCTGCGTTTGTAGCTGCGGCATCCGATTCAACCCAGCGGTTGGCGACAATATCTGGCCACTGACCGCTTCACCAGGAAGCTCGCGTGGCTGGATGCGCGTCCCCTGCGTGGGCTCTACCGCCACGACCCGGCCGCAGTCAGCGCAGGCCTGATCTGTTCCTTGCTCCTCTGGACTGCTGGCACAGCCCGCAACCGTCAGCAATAAACTCGCCAAAGCGATGCTAAGAATCTTGTTCCGCATGCGTGGTTCTCCTGTCATGACTCTCTTCTCGACCGTAGCAGCCAGGGCCAAGTTCCGTAGTCAGCACCTGTGCGTGAGATAATACGGCTACGTTTCCCGCACCTTTGCCACATGAGCCAAGCTCGTCCGGCCGTTTGCTTATTGTCCGGCGGATTGGATTCCGCCACTACAGCCGCCCTCGCCCAAAGCCAAGGCTTCGAGGTTTTTGCGCTCAGCTTCCGCTACGGCCAGCGCCACAGCGATGAGCTCGACGCTGCGCGAGCCGTGGCCCAAACGCTAGGCGTGGCCAAGCACGTCATCGCGGACATCGACCTTCGCCAGTTCGGCGGCTCTGCCCTCACCGACGACCTCGATGTACCTAAGCACCGCAGCGCCGACGCCATGCAGGATGGCATTCCCATCACCTACGTGCCCGCCCGCAACACGGTTTTTCTGTCCTTCGCTCTGGCCTGGGCAGAGGTCTTGCACGCCCAGGACATTTTTATCGGCGTGAATGCGGTGGATTACAGCGGTTATCCAGACTGTAGGCCGGAATACATCCGAGCCTATGAGGCTATGGCGAGGCTTGCGACCAAGGCTGGCATCGAAGGGGCGCAGTTGCGGATACACACACCGCTGATAGACCTGAGCAAAGCCGACATTATTCGTAGAGGCTTGGACTTGGGTGTGGATTATGGCCAAACCCTGAGCTGCTACGACCCCGGGCCCAACCGGCAGCCATGTGGCGCCTGCGACTCCTGCCTACTGCGCGCCCAGGGCTTCGCACAGGCGGGCGTTGCGGACCCGGCTCTGCACTCATGAGCGATACGCAGCTTTGGCTCCGTAGCCAAGCCATTTTTTCCGCAGCACGCAGCCTTCCACTGCTCGGCCCAGCGCACCCAGCAGCGGGCTTACACGGACATGACTTCCGCGCGCGCTGCTGGCAGCCTGCCGCCGCCACCACACCCACCACCCTGCTCGACGAACAAGCCCGCTGGCACAGCTATTGCCAGCCCCTGAACTATGCGCACCTGGACCAGCAATTCCCGCAGGCAAGCGATGCAGGGATAGTGCAGCACTTACATCAGCAGATGCTGCAAGAACAACCAGGTATTACTGAACTTCGCAGCCATCCCTCGCAAGGACTGATTCGGCTTGACGGCAAGCGCCAATGGGCTTGGATTCGGGTGCAGTTCGAGGCCGCCCATCGCTTACCCAATGTTCCTGAAGGCCACAAGTGTGGCCGTATGCATGGGCATAGCTTTAGCCTGAAAATTGTCTCTGAGGTCAGCACTGACGATGGCTGCCCCTACATGCCTTTGCATGCCGCTTGGGAGGCCATCAGGAATCAAGTCCAACACCGCTGCCTCAATCACATCCCTGGCTTAGACAACCCCACTAGCGAGATGCTGGCAGCCTGGTTTTGGCCTCAGCTACAGCAGCATCTTCCTGCGCTGCGCTACGTCAAAGTCTTTGAAACATCGAGCTGCGGCGCTGGGTTCGATGGTCATAGCCATCGAATTTGGAAAGACATGAGCCTAGACAGCGCCGTGGAGTTCCCGGAGTCGGAGGCATCGGAAGAACAGTGGGCTCGTTTGCACGGACATACCTTTCAGCTACGCCTACAGCTCAGCGCACCACTGGATACCGTCTACGGTTGGGCGATGGATTTTGGCGATGTCAAAAGCTGTTTCGACCCGATTTTCCGCGAGATTGATCATCAGCCCCTGCACCGCCTTCCCGGTCTCACCGATGCCAGCACGCCGCAGTTATTGCAGTGGATCGGGCAAAAAGCTCGCGCAGCCCTGCCCAGCCTGTCGCGCATAGACTTGTATCAGGAGCAAGGCATGGGGGCCATACAAACCTGGGATCCAGACCCAGGCCTGGCTCTGCTGACATGAGCTACGCGGTTAAAGAAACCTATTTCACGCTGCAAGGTGAAGGGGCACAAACCGGGCGCGCCGCGGTTTTTTTACGGTTTAGTGGCTGCAACCTGTGGTCTGGGCGTGAACAGCATCGGGGCCAAGGTCCTGGTGGTTGCGCACGCTGGTGCGACACCGACTTCGTCGGCGTGGACGGCCCGGGTGGAGGCCGCTTCGCTGATGCTGACGACCTCGCCCAGCATGTTCTGAGCTTTTGGCCAGGCGGCGGCCGGCCATTGGTGGTTTGCACAGGTGGAGAGCCCCTACTCCAACTGGACCCCACGCTGATCTCGGCTCTCCATGCCAAGGGTTTTGAAATCGCGGTAGAAAGTAATGGCACCATCGCCGCACCCAGCGGCATCGATTGGCTCACCATTAGTCCTAAGCCCGGCTCCAAGCTCGTTCAGCGTCAAGGCCAAGAGCTCAAGCTGGTTTACCCCCAAGTTGAAACCGAAGCCCATCCAGACCACTTTGCTAAGCTGTCCTTCACTCACTTCTTCCTGCAGCCCCTAGACGGGCCCGACCAGGCGCGCAATATCCAACGCACCGTTGACTATTGCCTGGCCCATCCCCAGTGGCGGCTCAGTCTGCAAACGCACAAAGTCACGGGATTGGCTTAGACCAGCCACATCCGGAGTATCCGGCCCTGCTAGGGGTCGCAGCAGCTCTGCGCGGCCGGAAAAGCCGCCAAAACACCTGATAACCCCCTGATTCTACGAAGATTTGGGAAACGCCCATCGGGGGTGCGAAAATAGCGCCCTGTGATGCGCAGTGCTCCCGCGCCGCGAAGCGACGGGATAGAGGATGCGCGCAATCTTTCCATTGAAGGGGACTCATGAACAGCCAGTATCGCAAGCCACTACCCGGCACCACGCTTGACTACTTTGACGCTCGCGCAGCCGTTGAGGAGATTCAACCGGGGAGTTATGACCGGCTGCCATACACCTCCAAGGTGTTTGCCGAAAACCTGGTCCGTCGCTGCGATCCAGAACTGCTTCCCAAGGCCTTAGGCCAGTTGATCGAGCGCAAGCGCGACCTAGACTTCCCCTGGTTCCCGGCGCGCGTGGTCTGTCATGACATTCTTGGGCAAACCGCTCTGGTCGATCTGGCCGGGCTGCGTGATGCCATCGCCGCCAAGGGCGGCGACCCGGCCAAAGTGAACCCAGTAGTACCCACTCAGCTCATCGTGGATCACTCGCTGGCCGTAGAACATGCCGGCTTCGAGAAAGACGCCTTCGAGAAAAACCGGGCCATTGAAGACCGCCGCAACGAAGACCGTTTTCACTTTATTAACTGGACCAAAACCGCCTTTAAAAACATTGATGTGGTCCCGCCAGGCAACGGGATCATGCACCAGATCAACCTGGAACGGATGTCTCCGGTCATCCATTCGCGTGACGGCGTAGCCTTCCCAGACACCCTGGTAGGCACCGACTCGCACACGCCGCATGTGGACGCTTTGGGCGTGATTGCCATTGGTGTGGGCGGACTCGAGGCCGAGAGCGTGATGCTGGGCCGGGCTTCATGGATGCGGCTACCGGACATCGTCGGTGTAGAGCTCACTGGAAAGCCCCAGCCAGGCATTACCGGCACCGATGTGGTGCTGGCGCTGACCGAATTCCTGCGTCGCGAGAAGGTAGTTTCGGCCTACTTGGAATTTTATGGCGAAGGCGCCCGCGCCCTCAGCCTGGGTGACCGCGCCACTATCTCCAACATGACCCCGGAGTACGGCGCCACCGCAGCCATGTTCTCCATCGATGAGCAAACCATCGACTACCTCACCTTGACCGGGCGCGAAGCCGACAACATCGCCTTGGTGGAGAACTACGCCAAACACACAGGCTTATGGTCCGATGCCATGGCCGGCGCAGAATACGAGCGGGTACTGACATTCGACCTGTCTAGCGTGGTGCGCAATGTTGCCGGGCCGTCTACGCCACACAGCCGTGTGTCGACCACGGAGCTAGGCAGTAAAGGCATTGCCAAAGCCTGGGAGGACACCCCTGGGCAAATGCCAGACGGCGCCGTCATCATTGCCGCCATCACCAGTTGTACCAACACCTCCAACCCGCGCAATGTCATTGCTGCGGGCTTACTCGCACGAAACGCAAACGCCCGTGGCCTGACGCGTAAACCTTGGGTGAAATCCAGCTTTGCTCCAGGCTCCAAGGCCGTACAGCTGTATATGGAAGAAGCCGGCCTGCAAAAAGAACTAGACCAACTGGGCTTCGGCATCGTGGCCTTCGCCTGCACCACCTGCAACGGCATGAGTGGCGCACTAGACCCCAAAATCCAGCAAGAGGTCATTGACCGCGACCTGTATTCCGTCGCCGTGCTTTCCGGCAACCGGAACTTTGATGGGCGCATTCACCCCTATGCCAAACAGGCGTTTTTAGCCTCGCCACCATTGGTGGTGGCCTATGCCATTGCAGGCACCATCCGCTTCGATATCGAGAAGGATGTGCTGGGTCACGACCAGGACGGACAACCTGTGACCTTGAAGGACCTCTGGCCTAGCGACGAAGAAATTGACGCCGCCATCGCCCAAAGCGTGAAGCCAGAACATTTCCGCTCGGTCTACGACCCGATGTTTAAGTTTGAAGTGGTCGAAGACGACGGGATCGACCCGCTCTACGCCTGGCGCGACATGAGCACCTACATTCGGCGTCCACCCTATTGGGAAGGGGCCTTGGCTGCTGAGCGTAGCCTCAAAGGCATGCGAGCGTTGGCTGTGCTCGGGGACAACATCACCACCGACCACCTCTCGCCCTCCAATGCCATTCTTCCGGATAGTGCGGCTGGCGAGTATCTGGCCAAGATGGGCTTGCCGGAAGAGGACTTCAACTCCTACGCCACCCACCGTGGCGACCACCTCACAGCGCAGCGCGCAACTCTAGCCAACCCGAAGATCTACAACGAAATGGTGCGCGACGAGTCCGGCAACATCGTGCAGGGCTCACTCACACGGCTGGAGCCTGAAGGCAAGATTATGCGCATGTGGGAGGCTATTGAGACCTACCAACAGCGCAAGCAGCCTTTGATCATCGTCGCAGGCGCCGACTATGGCCAGGGCTCCTCGCGCGACTGGGCGGCCAAAGGCGTACGCCTCGCTGGTGTAGAAGCCATTGTCGCCGAAGGTTTTGAACGTATTCACCGCACTAACCTCATTGGCATGGGTGTGCTGCCACTCGAGTTTTTGCCAGAAACAACGCGCCTAACGCTCGGCCTGGACGGCAGCGAAACCTATGACGTCATTGGCGAACACAGCCCAGGGTCCGAACTCACTCTGATCGTGCATCGCAGCGACGGTAGCCAAGAACAGGTACCCGTGCGCAGCCGCTTGGATACGGCCGAAGAAGTCTCCATTTATGCCGCCGGGGGAGTTCTGCAGCGCTTTGCTAAAGACTTCTTGGAAGCCGAGGCTGCATGAGAAATCCCTGATCCAATCATGAACGCAGCATCATGGCCTCAGAACGGCAGCTTCGGCGTTGTGAAACTTGACAATAGTGTCGCTATTGACTGCAGTTCACGCCTTGAATCTGCGGCTTTGAGGCGGGTGCTGCTGACGCCCAGATTGAACCAGGGATTGATTGACTAACGGCAAGGAGCACAGATCATGCCCACTCCTCATCAACCCCCAGGCCACCACGCGCTGACAGCCTATATTTTCGTAAGCGACGCCTTGGCCGCAATGGCTTTTTACTGCGAGCACTTCGGCGCCAAAGAAGGTTTGCGTCTGAGCACGCCCGACGGGACCATCATGCATGCTGAGATGTTACTGGGTGATTCTAGTGTCCCTTAACAAAAGTTCGTCGCACATATGCGGGTCAGCACGGGGTGTGCCGCTAGGCGCGCTCGCGCAGGAATGGTTGTTCCATTTCAAGCGAGCGCAACACCGCGGAACGCCCCGTGCTGGCTCGCCCGAAGGGAGCCCCTCAAATCGCCTGCTACGGCGTTGCGCTCCTTGGCAAGGGAATAACCATTCCCGGCGGAGCGCGCCTTGTATCAGACGATTTGAGGGGCTCATATATGCAACGAACTTCTGTTAAGGGACACTAAACTGATGCTGAGCCAAGAAATGGCCCAATTCGGGACCAGCAATGCCGCGGCTTTGGGGGCTATCAGCCAACGCCTGCTGCTGTACGTGGAGGATGTGGATCGTACTTTTGCCCAGGCCCTTGCCGCCGGTGCCAAAGAAATTGAGCCGGTCACAGATCAGTTCTGGGGCGATCGCATGGGTGTGCTTTGCGACCCCTTCGGCCAGCAATGGAGCCTGGCCACCCACAAAGAAACCATCAGCCAGGAGGAGGCCCAAAAACGCTTTGCAGTCCTCCTGGCCGGCGCCACACCCGGTAAATGACAATGAACCATCGCCCACAAATCCGCATTCCCGCCACCTACATGCGAGGGGGCACCTCCAAGGGTGTGTTTTTCGCCCTGCATGATCTGCCCGAAGCGGCTCAGCAGCCTGGCCCAGCGCGCGACGCCCTGCTGCTGCGCGTCATCGGCAGCCCCGACCCCTATGGCAAGCAAATCGACGGCATGGGTGGCGCCAGCTCCTCCACCAGCAAAACCGTGATCCTCAGCCGCAGTGAGCAACCCGGTCATGATGTGGACTACTTGTTTGGCCAGGTCGCTATCGACCGGGCCTTTGTCGACTGGAGCGGCAACTGCGGCAACCTCACGGCGGCGGTAGGCGCTTTTGCTATCAGCCAGGGGCTAGTAGACCCCAGCCGTATCCCCGAGAACGGTACTGCCGAGGTGCGCATCTGGCAGGCCAACATTCGCAAAACCATCATTGCTAAGGTTCCCATCACTCAGGGTGCCGTACAAGAAACCGGCGACTTCGAGCTGGACGGGGTGACCTTCCCTGCTGCCGAAGTCGAGATCGCGTTTCAGGATCCGGCCGATGGCGAAGGCGCCATCTTCCCGACTGGCAATCTCATCGACACCCTGGAAGTGCCCGGCGTGGGTAGTTTTGCGGCGACCATGATTAACGCTGGCATACCCACCATATTCCTGCGCGCCGCCGACCTAGGCTACACCGGCACCGAGTTACAGCCCGCCATTAACGGAGATCCCGCCGCACTAGAGCGCTTTGAGACCATTCGCGCCCATGGTGCCGTAGCAATGGGGCTGATCCAGACACCAGACGAAGCCGCCGGTCGTCAACACACGCCCAAAGTCGCCTTTGTTGCCCCACCCAAAGACTATCTCAGTTCCAGCGGCAAAACCGTTGCAGCAAATGACATTGATCTTTTGGTTCGCGCCCTGTCGATGGGCCAACTCCATCACGCCATGATGGGCACCGCCGCAGTGGCCATCGCCAGCGCCGCCGCCATCCCCGGCACCTTAGTCAATGAGGCCGCCGGGGGCGGCAGCCGAGACAGTGTTCGCTTCGGCCATCCCTCCGGCACATTACGTGTTGGCGGCCAAGCCCGGGAAGAACAGGGTCAATGGCGCATCGATGCCGTGACCATGAGCCGCAGCGCCCGAGTGCTGATGGAGGGTTGGGTGCGGGTGCCTGGAGACACCCTAGTCATATAGGGCTTGAGAAGACGGGCCGCCCTACCGACCGAACGCCCCCCTTCTGAGGATAGAAAAGCCCGCTTTGTGAGGGTGTAGCGCTTTCGGTCACTGCCGGTGTGCTCTGACGGGAGGGATAGATTCGGGCCTTCCTGGCGCTCACCCCTACGGGGCTGACGCTTTGCGTCAGTCACATCCGGCTGTCCTGCCGGATGGTCGAACCCGGAAGGTTCTCATCAAGCCTCGTGCCTGCTCCGGATACTAAAAACCCCGCACGCAGCGGCTTGGTGCATTCGGTCACTGTCGGCGCGCTCTGACGGGAGGGATTGACGCGGGCCGTCCCGGCCCGCGCCCTGCGGGCTGACGCTGCGCGTCAGTCTCATCCGGATATCCTGCCGAATGGTCGAACCCTGAGGGTTCTCATCAATCCTCGTGCCTGCTCCAGATACTAAAAACCCCGCATCGCGCGGGCATATCAAACGGGCACGGTGCGCGCTGACGGGAGGGATTGACGCGGGCCGTCCTGGCCCGCGCCCTGCGGGCTGACGCTGCGCGTCAGTCTCATCCGGCTGTCCTGCCGGATGGTCGAACCCGGAGGGTTCTCATCAATCCTCGTGCCTGCTCCGGATACTAAAAAACCCCGCACAAGGCAGGGTTTTTTAGTATCTGGCGGAGGAAGAGGGATTCGAACCCTCGAGGAGCTTACGCCCCAACACGCTTTCCAGGCGTGCGCCTTAAACCGCTCGGCCATTCCTCCGGATTTCTGTCTTCACGCCGATGACGCGAAGCCGCGTAGTGTAGCGTCTCCGGTGAAGTTTCGCTAGCCGCTCTACAAAGTCGGGTCAGCGATTAGTCGCGGAGGCTCTGTCAGACAGCTGACCTGAGTGTCACCGTCTTCGTCCAGGTACTCGCGGGTGAGAACCACCTCCTGATACCCGCCGTCAGGAATGCGGTATGCAGGGCTCGGCGGCCCTAGGGTCACATCCTCAGGAACGATGAATGTTGGCGGCTCGCTCATTTCCAAATATGGAGAACCAGCTCCACAGTTACGCGCGCTGCATGCGCCAAGAACTGAGACCGACAGGAGTGAGAGTACAAAGGTGCGCAAAACGCGGTGCTGCTGTGTCATAGCTTAGGGCAGTTCAATATGGGCTTGACGCATAGCGCCACTGACGCGGGGATGGAACTCGGACTCAAGCTCGACCAGGGGTAAGCGAATGCCCGCTGGAATGCGGCCCATCTGCTGCAATGCCCATTTCACGGGTATAGGACTGGGCATGCAGAATAACTCTTGATGCAAGCCCTGCAGAGGGGCATCCAGGCTTCGGGCGCGCTCTGCGTCACCCTCAAGCGCCGCAGCACACATGGCCTGCATGGCGGCGGGAGCGACATTGGCAGTCACCGAAATATCCCCACGAGCGCCGAGCAGAATGGATTCGCAAGCCGTACCGTCGTCGCCGCTGAGCACCACCAAGCCCTTACCCAAGTCCAGCAGCTGCTGAATCCGGTCCAGCTCCCCTTTGGCTTCCTTCACTCCGACAATATGCGGAAACTCCAATAACTGGGCCACCGTTTCTGGTAGTAGGTCGCAACCCGTTCGGCTAGGCACGTTGTAAAGGATCTGCGGCAGGTCACAGGCTTCGGCAATGGCAGCGTAATGCGCTCTTAGCCCGGCTTGAGGGGGCTTGTTGTAATAGGGGGTCACAAGCAATGCCGCGTCTGCACCCACATCTTGCGCGGCACGGGTCAAAACGATGGCCTCGGCAGTGGCATTCGCCCCGGTCCCGGCGATTATCGGGATGCGCCCTGCGGCTTGGTGCACCACTGCGGTGACCACGGCCATATGCTCGGTCACATCGAGGGTGGCCGACTCCCCAGTTGTGCCAACCGCAACAAGGCCCGCAGTGCCCTGCTCTACATGCCAGTCCACCAATGCGCGCAATGCTCCGTGGTCGACGCGACCATTACTCTGCATAGGGGTGACGAGCGCGGGAAGGCTCCCGCAAATTGAAGTACGCCAAGTCATCCCGCCAGTATATATCGGGCTTAGCATCGCAGCTATCGGCAATTAGGGCTGGCTGAATTAGACTTGAGAGCTATATCCGTCGTTTTGACGACACTTAGTCACTCAAGGACACCACAGCCTTTCGTGCCAGAAATCAATCATCAACTGCTGTTATGGGCCATGGGCCCATGGAAAGCCACCCATCTGCGTGATCTTCTCGCTGCGCTCAGTGAGCGCGGATGTCACACCCAGGATTTACGCGTTTCCCAAATGCAAGACGGCTTCGCCGCCCACATCGTGGTCCAAGGCAACTGGAGCAGCGTAGGCAAGCTGGAGACAGCATTGCCTGCACTGGCCGAGAAACTAGGCCTGCAAATTGGCAGCCAGCGCATAGATCAGCGCCAAGCTGAACCCGAACTGCGCCCCTTTGCGGTGGAGCTATCGGCACCGCAGCAAGCCGAACTGTTTCCCGCCTTGGTGGAGTTTTTTGAGCACCACAGCGCGGTTATTGCTGAAGCGGTCTGCCAGCCCTACGCCGCACACATGACCAGCGCGCCCATGGTCAACATCCAACTCGTGGTCCTGATCGGCGCTAAAGCTCAGCCTCCCGCATTACGCGAATCCTTCATGGACTTCTGCGACGATTACCATGCGGATGGCATATTTGACCCCATCAAGAACTAAGGCAGATCTGCCACTGCGGCTGGGAAGCAGCCGCGAACCCACAACAACTTCAGGAGTACATGATGAGCATTGCCCTAGGCGACGCATTGCCGGATATCACCTTGGACGCCAATGATGGCCAAAGCATTTCGCTGGCCGCACAAAAAGGCCGTAAATTGGTGCTGTACTTTTATCCCAAAGACAATACGGCTGGCTGCACCAAAGAGGGTGAAGCATTCCGCGATGCCAAGGCAGACTTCGACGCCGCCAACTGCCGCATCTTGGGTGTGAGCCGCGACTCGGTGCGCAAGCACGAAAACTTTATTGCCAAGTTCGACTTCAACTTTGATCTACTCTCCGATCCCGACGAAGTGCTTTGTAACCACTTCGAGGTCATCAAGGAAAAGAGCATGTATGGCAAGAAGTACCTCGGTGTGGACCGCAGTACTTTCCTCTTCGATAGCCAAGGCAAACTGGTTAAAGAGTGGCGCGGCGTAAAGGTGCCAGGCCATGTGGATGAAGTCTTAGCTGCTGCACAGGACGCCGCCTAAACCCGCCGCCGGCACCAACAGCCCACCTTGGAAACAACATGAGCAAACGCCTATTCGTGCTGGACACTAACGTGTTGATGCATGACCCCTCCGCCTTGGTTCGCTTTGAGGAACATGATCTGTTTATTCCCATGGTGGTGCTGGAGGAGCTGGACAACGGCAAAAAGGGCATGTCGGAAACAGCGCGGAATGTTCGCCAGGTCAGCCGAACCCTAGACAGCCTGTTCGCCGACCGTACCCACAAGCAGATTGAGCAAGGCATTCCGCTGCATGACCTGCATGGCTTAGGCGATAGCGTGAACTGCAGCGGCCGACTGTACCTGCAGACACGGGAACTACCGGCTCGGCTGCCAGACTTACTGCCCGGCAACAAGCCTGACAACTCCATCCTTCAGGTGGTGCTTGGCCTGGCAGCTGAACATCGCGGCCGTCGGCAGGTGGTTCTAGTGTCCAAAGACATCAACCTACGGCTGAAAGCCGCTGTGGTTGGTGTAGCCGCAGAGGACTACAGCAATGATCAGGTTCTCGACGATCTTGACCTGCTCTACTCTGGCTGGCGCCAGCTCAGCCCCAGCTTTTGGAACAGCCTAGGCGACAGCTTGCAAAGCTGGACCGATAAGCGGGGACGAACCTTCTACAAGGCGCGCACGGAAGAGGCCCGCGACTGGCATGTGAACGAATTCGTGGCCATTGCCGAAGACGCTGACGACATGGGCATTGAACTCATCGTACGCGACACTCAAGGCGATGAAGTGACCTTAGAGTTGGTGCGCAACTTCCGTGGAGGTCATTATTCGGCCTGGGGCGTGAATGCGCGCAATCGCGAGCAGAACTTTGCCTTGAACTTGCTGATGGACCCGGAAATCGAGTTCGTCACCTTGCTGGGCGCAGCGGGCACCGGAAAAACCTTGCTGGCCCTGGCCGCTGGACTCGCCCAGGTCTTGGACGAACCCATTTACCGGGAAATCGTCATGACCCGCGTCACCATCCCGGTTGGCGAGGATATTGGCTTCTTGCCCGGCACCGAAGAAGAGAAAATGACGCCTTGGATGGGCGCCCTCATGGACAATTTGGAGGTGCTCACACAGTCATTAGACGGTGGTGACTGGGAGCGAGCGGCGACCAATGAGCTACTCTCAAAGCGCATCAAGATTCGCTCGCTCAACTTCATGCGCGGGCGTACCTTTTTGAATCGCTGGCTCATCCTCGACGAGGCGCAGAACCTCACAGCCAAGCAAATGCGCACCCTCATCACCCGCGCAGGCCCAGGGACCAAGATTATTTGCATGGGCAACCTGTCGCAGATTGACACGCCCTACCTCACCGAAACCAGCTCCGGCCTCACCTATGTGGTGGACCGTTTTCGTCGTTGGGAGCATGGTGGCCACGTCACTCTGGCCCGAGGTGAGCGCTCACGCCTGGCAGACTTCGCGTCAAACAACCTCTGAGCAAGCCTGTGCAGACGGCCTGCTAGTGTCCTGTCTCCGAAGTTCGTTACATATCAGCGAGTCAGAACGCGGTGTGCCGCTAGGCGCGCTCGCGCAGGAATGGTTGTTCCATTTCAAGCGAGCGCAACACCGCGGAACGCCGCGTTCTGGCTCGCCCGCAGGGAGCCCCTCAAATCGCCCGCTACCGCGTTGCGCTCCTTGGCAAGGGAATGACCATTCCCGGCGGAGCGCGCCTTGTATCGAACGATTTGAGGGGCTCTGATATGCAACGAACTTCGACGACAGGACACTATTCATCGATCTATCGACAACTAGCAGGCTAATGTCGACGCTATTCGCCACACACCTCTGTGGTCGAGGTAGAGAACAGGCCCAAAAAGCTGGTGAACTTGGTGTCTACCGTGCCAACGCGGGTTATGCCCCCGGCCTTTTTGGCAGCCGCCGTACTGGCATCGCCCACGCTAATTAAGCCCAATACATTGGTCGAGCTGGACTGGCCATAGCGCGTACAGGCGACGGCGTTATCCCGCACGTCCGCCGGCATCTTGGTGCCGGTGTACAAAAAACCAGGCTGATAAGGGGCGATGGCACATCCCCCCAATGCCACCGTCAATGCCGGCAGCAGCCATAAATGTAATCGCATGTCTTTTCCCTCCACAGTATTCGGGGTCACTTCCCCAGTTTTTGTTGTTGCTAAAGCTTTACACCATCGTGGTTAACATCTGGCGCCAACCCGGCGACATCATAGCTCAGCATCCACCCAGCCTTCGAGCTCATCCTCGGGGGGCTCGTCTTCAATTGGCGGCATCTCCCGGCTTTGTGGCCACGCCTGAATCACGGCATTCACTACAGTGGCCAGAGGTATTGCGAAAAACACCCCCCAGAAACCCCACACACCGCCAAAAAACAGCACGGCAACAATAATTGCAACTGGGTGCAGATCAACCGCTTCAGAAAACAGCAGCGGCACCAGTACATTGCCGTCTAGGGCTTGAATCAAGCCATACGCAAACACCGCCCACGCGACCTCACTTCCCAAGCCCCATTGCGCCATGCCCACCAGCATCACAGGCACAGTCACGACCAAAGCGCCCAAATAGGGCACTAAAACGGAAAGCCCGGTGAGTGTTGCCAGCAAAACCGCATAATTCAGCCCCAACGCGGTGAACACCCCCCAGGTAATACCGCCCACAATCACAATTTCCACGGCCTTGCCGCGCACATAATTGGCCAGCTGCCGGTCCACGTCGCCCCAAACACGCTGAATCAGGCTCATGTCATTTGGCAAGAAGCGTCGTCCCCAAGCCAGAATGCGCTGTTTATCCTTAATCAGGAAAAAGACCATCAGGGGCACCAGCACCAAATAGATGGCGAAGTAGATTAAGCCCACACCAACCACCCAAGAGCGCGCCAGAACCACGTTGCGTACATCGATGATGCCCGCATTGATGGCCTGCAGCAGGTCATTAACCTCCTGGGTAGAAACAAACTGCGGGTAGCGCTCGGGCAAGGTTTGCAGGTAAGCCTGCACCGACCCCATTAACACCGGCAGCTCCTGAATGGCCTGCCCCATCTGGCGCGTCACCAAGGGGATGATTGCGAACAACACCACCAAAACCAAGGCCACAAAACACAGCCACACCAGAACCGTAGCCATGTTGCGTGACACAGCAGACCGCTCGAGGCCAGCGACCGGCCCCTCGAGCAGATAGGCGAAAACAATGGCCCAAAACAAAGGCGCCAAGGTTCCGCCAAAATACGTGATCAGAAGCAGGACACCCGCCAACAGCAGGGCCAGGCTCACGACTTGCGGGTTGGACAGGTGGCGCTTAATCCACCCTTGAACCATGTTCATGTAATGTGGTCCTTAGTGCTACTGCGCATCTTCGTCAGTTGTTGAATCTGTCCCCCATGATACGTGCCCTCTTGTGTAGTGTTGGTGTCGGTTTGGCCATTTGTGCCGGGCTAGGCGGTGTTGTCCACGCCAACGACTTCAACCTACCCGAGTTTGGCGAGCCTGCAGACCGCAGCCTGCCTTTGTTTGAAGAACGGGAGCTCGGCGCTGAAGTGTTCAGGCAGTTCAAGCGCTACGGCTTGCTCTCTCCCGACCAAGAGCTGCAAAGCTACATTGCAGACTTGGGCGCTTTACTCGTGGAGGCGAACCCCGCCGCACGCGGCGGGCATTTCCGGTTCTTTGTGGTCAACGACCCCAGCATCAATGCTTTTGCGGTACCTGGTGGTTATATCGGCATTCATACCGGCCTGATCCGGGCAGCAACTACCGAGGCCGAGCTCGCCGGTGTGATGGCCCACGAAATTGCCCATGTCACCCAGCGGCACATTGCCCGGCGCATTGATAACACCAAGGGATGGGATCTCGCGAGCGCAGCTCTGCTACTCGCGGCTATTGCCGCGGGGGGCGCTGATCCGGCCCTAGTTCAAGCGGCGCTGGGCTTGGGAATGGGTATTTCCTATCAGCAGCAAGTGAATTACACCCGGGCACATGAGCTCGAAGCCGATCGCCTCGGCATTCAAATGCTCTCTGCCGCCGGCTACGCTCCGGAAGGCATGGCGGGCTTCTTTAAACGCATTGCAGCGCAGTCCAGACTTTACGGCGAGGGCATTCCCGAAATTCTGCGCACACACCCGGTCAGCACCACACGCTTAGCGGAGGCACGCAGCCGGGAGCAGGATCTACCGGATGGCGCGGCGGAACGCAGCCTCATATTTGGATTGATGCAGGCACGCGCTGAACTGGCCGCTTACGACCTGTCCAGCGAAAAATTAGCCCGCTTCCCCAGCTCTTGGGAGGGTGATCCCTTGGTGGGTCAATATGGACGAGCAAATGCTCTGAGGGCGGTAGGACAGCACGACGCCGCCCTGGCGGCCGCAGTCTCCGCCTGGAATACGGTCAAAATTCCTGAGCAAAAACCCACGATCCTGCTGGAGCTAGCCCGCACCCAATTTGCTGCGGGCCAGCGCGAGGCCGCCACGGAATCCCTGCGCAAGCTGCACAAAGACCAACCCAACAACCATGCCGTCACGCTGACTCTGGCCCAATGGCGACTGCGGGCTGGCGACCCCGAGGATGTGCGCCAGCTGCTGCTCGAATCCCAGGCCTACACGGCGGAAGTTCCTGAGGTGTTTCGATTACTGTCGCAAGCCGCGGCGCAAATGGACCAGCCAGCCGAGGCCCAGTTTCAACTGGCCAATTATCAGCGAGCTCGAGGCGACTGGGCAGCGGCCATTCGGCAGCTGCAAAATGCCTTGGTCAGGGAAGAGTGGGATGAGTACTCTCGCGCTCGTCTGGAGGGCCGCCTAGAAGTTTTGGTGGCCAACGCTCCGCAAAGCGTACGCGATGAACTGCGGCGTCCTCAGCGGGGCCCTGGCGGCCCATAGCTTGGCACCTACCGGCTTAGCCGAGTTGGATACCCGGCCGTGGCGCCGCCATCTGCGCCAAACGCAGGTCCAGCACTGGAGATTGCGAACCCCAACTCTTACAACTGGGACACTGCCAGTTCAACATCCCTGAGCCGTAGCCGCATTGCTCGCACAAGTAGCGAATGCGCCTCGCCAACAAGGGCTCAAGCGCCGCTTTAAAGCCTTGCAAAAGGTCTTGCACCCGCGCCTCGCCATCCGCCTCGGGCCAAGGCAGGTCCAAGGCGGCTTGCAAGGCTAACCAATTTGGAAATTGGCGAATTTCTGCAAGCAGCGTCTCTAGGCCTTGCTCACCACGCGCCTGCCGCCATTGGGCCAAGGCAATGGCAGCAGTCACACCCTCCTTATATTGAGCCAGACTCTGCAAGACCTGAACGTACTGCTCGGGATTGCCGAGCTCTTCACTGAGCTCGGCTAAAGACTGCAAAATTTCTGGAATGAAGCGCCGATCTTGTTCGGGAATGAGTAGCAAGGACTGCAACGCCGCCTTGGGATCACCCGCGGCGCGAGCCGCCTCTACAGACAGGAAGCTAGCCCGAACATTCTTTGCATCGGCCGCACGCGCCTTTTTGAGCTGCCGCTGGAACTCTTTGCTCTCGCCCTCGCGCAGCGCAAGCTGAGCCAGCTCGCAATGGTAATGGGCGATCGTCGTCCCTTGGTCTTTGCCCTTGGCACTGGCCAGCCAGCGCAAGGTATCAATCGCCTTCTCCCAGTCCCGCTGCTGCTCATGAATTCTAGCTAATGCACGCAAGCTCGCCTCTAAGAAGACCCCTTGATCGGCCAACTCTTGAAACAAACTTTGGGCCCGGTCCAGGATGCCGGCCCGCAAGTAGTCACCGGCCAACTCAAAGCGTGCCCGGTTCCGTTGTAGCGGCGGCAAGGACAGGTTTTGGCTGAGCTGATGGTGCACCCTTAAAGCCCGATCAATTTCACCCCGCCGACGGAATAAGTTGCCCAAAGTCAGCTGCAGCTCCGCCGTTTCCGGCTCGGCCTCGGCGATATTCATGAATAGATCTATGGCCGCGTCGGTTTGGTTATTCACCAACAGGCCCAAGCCCTCCGTCAGGCGGGGGTCCAGTCCTGGCTCTTGTTCTTCCGCCGGGCGCATACGGGCCAAGAACCAGCCGCTCGCCGCAGCCAGCGGCAGCAGAATCAGCAAAAGCCCGCTGGGATCCGGCATGACCTGTTAGCTCTGCTCGATTTGCAGGCCACGCAAGCTGTCTAGCTCACCAGACTGACGCAGCACGGTCCGTTGCAAACGATGCACTCGAATGCGCTGCATCCACCACAGCGGAATGAGTAGCACCATCGCTAACACGAAGCCGGCGAGCATTGCCCCAAGGAGCAGCAAACCCAGCGGAGCGCTTCCCTGGGAATACAGCCAATCCACACTCACGTCTTGAGGGTTGAAGTAACTAAAGGTTGCACCTATAGCCAGCGCTGCCAGGGCCAATGCAATGAATAGCACACGCCCGAGGACATTCATGATTCGGCCTTGGCGGACTGATCAACCCGCTCACGCAGTTCCTTACCCGGCTTGAAGTGTGGCACCCGTTTCGCGGGTATCTCCACCAAGTCACCGGTACGCGGATTGCGTCCGCTGCGTGGTGGACGCTCATGCAACTTGAAACTGCCGAAGCCGCGAATCTCGATGCGCTCGTTGTCTGCCAAGGCATCGCTAATACAGTCCAACACAATCTTTACGCCCAGCTCTACGTCGCGCAGGGACAGCTGGCCATGATGCAAAGACAGGCTGTCGATAAGTTCCGACTTGGTCATGCCCTCTCCAACAAAAGAAAAAGCCCGCTGGCTGACCAACGGGCTTTGTAGTTTAGCTTGATTTCTTCGGCTTGAGTGTATGAATCAATGGCTAAGGCACTGATCCATCTCTTAATTCCGATAAAGACGCCGGCAGCCTAAGCTGCCGGCCACAGCCGCTGTTTATTCGTCCGCGCTGCGGATCTGCTTGAGCAGATCACCCATGGTGGTCGCACCAACAGGCTCTTCGTCCTGACGGCCGTACTCACGCATGGCTTGATCTTCTTCGTATTGTTCCTTGGCCTTGATGGACAAGCCCAGTACACGGCTCTTGCGATCTACAGAGATGAAGCGGGCTTCGATTTCGTCGCCTTCATTCACCTCATGACGGGCATCTTCCACGCGCTCGCGCTTGATGTCAGCGGCCCGGATGAAGCCTTCGACGCCTTCAGCCAGCTCCACGTGAATCACACGTTGCTCAACCGAGGTCACCTTACCGGTGACGATGGAGCCCTTAGGATGCTCGGCCATGTAGGCGGTGAGCGGGTCGGTTTGCATCTGCTTGATACCCAAGGAGATGCGCTCGCGACCGGCTTCGATGGTGAGAACCACAGCTTCGACTTCTTCGCCCTTCTGGAAGGCACGCAGAGCGTCTTCGCCGTCCAGATCCCAGGCCACGTCTGAGGCGTGAACCAGACCGTCGATGCCGCCGTCCAAGCCAATGAACACACCGAAATCGGTGATGGACTTGACGGTGCCTTTGACGCGGTCGCCCTTGGCATGGTTTTGCGCGAACTCTTCCCAGGGGTTCGGCACACATTGCTTCATGCCCAAGGAGATCCGACGACGCTCTTCGTCGATGTCCAGGATCATCACTTCGACCTCCTGGCCGACGTGCACCACCTTGGCAGGGTTGACGTTCTTGTTGGTCCAATCCATTTCGGAGACGTGAACCAGACCTTCAACACCGTCTTCGATTTCCACGAAGCAACCGTAGTCAGTGATGTTGGTGACCTTGCCGAACAAACGGGTGTTCTCGGGATAGCGGCGTGCGATTTCGACCCAAGGATCTTCGCCCAGCTGCTTCAGCCCCAAGCTCACGCGCATACGCTCGCGATCGAACTTGAGCACCTTGACATCCAGCTCTTGGCCAACCTCGACCACTTCGGCCGGATCTTTGACCCGCTTCCAGGCCATGTCGGTGATGTGCAGCAGACCGTCAATGCCGCCCAGGTCCACGAAGGCACCGTAGTCGACCAGATTCTTCACCACACCGTGCAGCACCACACCCTCTTGCAAGGTTTCGAGCAGCATTTCGCGCTCTTGGCTGTATTCGGCTTCGAGCACTTCGCGGCGCGACAGAACCACGTTGTTACGCAGGCGGTCCAGCTTGATGACTTTGAACTCAAGCGGCTTGCCTTCGAGGTAAGCGGTGTCGCGAACCGGGCGAATGTCGACCAAGGAGCCAGGCAAGAAGGCGCGGATACGATCGACGTCGACCGTGAAGCCACCTTTAACCTTGCCGCTGATGGTGCCGGTAATAATTTCGCCAGCTTCAAAGGCCGTGCCCAGACGATCCCAAGTGCGGATGCGCTCGGCTTTGTCTTTGGACAGACGCGTTTCACCGAACCCGTCCTCCAGAGCTTCGAGGGCAACCTCAACAGCGTCGCCTTCGGTAATGGTTAACTCGCCTTCGGAGTTCTTGAACTCTTCCAGAGGGATCACACCCTCGGATTTGAGTCCGGCGTCGACGATCACCACGTCGGGTTTGATGGTGATCACGCGGGCTTCAACGATGTCGCCCGGTTGCATGCTCTGGCCAGATTTCAGGCTTTCTTCAAAGAGCTCGGCAAAACTTTCAGTCATGTGGGTTGTAAAAAAATTCGCGAATTGTCACGTGCTGCATCCGTGCTGCGCGTGGGTTCAAGATGAGTGCTAGCGTCCTTGCCGGCACACCAAAAACAGAAAAAAAACGCCAGCCATCGGCTAGCGAGAACTTTCCGTGATGTTCTTAATCAGAGGTTTTAAAGAATGCCGGCGCGACTCAAGTGCGCACGTGCAGCCTTTTGGACCTCCGCCACGGTTAGTTGTGTGCAATCCAGCGTCAAGGCGTCGCCGGCTGCCTGCAAAGGCGCCGTCGCTCGCCCGCGATCTCTGGCATCGCGCGCACTAATCTCGCGGAAAATCTGCTCAAAGTTAGCATCTTTCCCTGCATCCCGCAATTCTAGATAGCGCCTTTGCGCGCGAACTTCAGCGCTAGCATCCAAAAAGATCTTGCAGGGAGCCTCGGGGAATACCACCGTTCCCATGTCTCGGCCATCCGCCACCAAAGGCTCTGGCTCGGCGAAACGGCGCTGAAACGCCAGCAAGGCCTCGCGCACCTCGGGCCTGGCCGCCAAACGCGAGGCAATACCACCAACGTCTTCATTGCGGATTTCGCTGGCTACGGCCTCGCCGTCTAGCCAAACCTCGTTGCTGTCCAGGTCGAAGCGCAGCTGCATATCTGTTGCTGCGGCGGCAGCTTCATCGTCAGCTAAACCTCGCCGCATAACACGCAGCGCTAACACCCTGTAAACAGCGCCGCTGTCCAGGTAAGCCCAACCCAACTCGCGCGCCAGAGCACGGGCCAAGGTGCCCTTGCCGGCGCCGCTAGGCCCGTCAATACACACCACTGAACGCTGGCTCATGCCCACTGCTCGGTCAACTCAAAGCCCAGACGCCGCACTAATTCGGCAAAGCCCGGAAAACTCGTATTCACGTTGGCGCAGTCGGCGATGTGAATGGGCGCTGTAGCACGCAGAGCAGCGACCGCAAACGCCATCGCAATGCGGTGATCGCCATCGGCATCGATATCACCACCGGACCATTGCTCCTGGCCTTCAATCACCATCCCGTCCGGGCGCTCTTCTACGGACACACCCAGCGCCCGCAAACCGCGCACCATGGCACCCAGCCGGTCGGACTCTTTGACCTTCAGCTCTTCCGCGCCGGAAATGGTCGTCGTGCCTTTGGCGGCGGCGGCGGCAATACACAAGGCAGGAATTTCGTCGATGCCTAAAGCCACCCACTCGGCGCCGATCTCCACCCCTTGTAAATCTCCACCAGTGACCCGCAAATCGGCGACCGGCTCACCCCCAACGAGGCGCGGTTCCAGATAGTCGATGCGTGCGCCCATAGCTTTGAGTACGCGCAGAACGCCGTCCCGCGTGGGGTTTGTCCCCACCTGCCTAAGGATCAATTCGCTCTCCGGGGAAATGGCCGCGGCGACTAAAAAGAATGCTGCCGAGCTGAGATCAGAGGGCACCTCCACACGCGCGGCATGTAGCATCTGCCCGCCCTGCAAACTAGCCTTTGCCCCGTCCATACTGACCTCGACCCCAAAGGTCTGCAGCATGCGCTCCGTGTGATCACGGGTGGGCGCGGGTTCAATAGTGGTGGTTTGCCCCTCGGCACTGAGGCCGGCCAACAAGACGGCTGACTTCACCTGGGCACTGGCCATGGGTAGCGCGTACTCCATGCCCTGCATGCTGCTGACGGGATGAATATGCAGTGGCGCTGTCCCTGCATCGGTGGAGTCAATTTGCGCTCCCATCTGCGCCAAGGGGTTGAGGACTCGACGCATAGGGCGCCGACTGAGGCTCTCGTCACCTTCCAGGGTGACGGCCACACCGCGCCCCGCCAACAGGCCGCAGAACAGCCGCATGGATGTCCCTGAGTTCCCCAAATCCAAGGGGGCCGCCGGGGTTTGCATCGGCCGACCGCCCAAACCGCGAATGCGCAGTCGGGTTGGCCCCAGATGTTCCACCTCCGCCCCCAGGGCTTCGACAGCGCGCATGGTGGCCAAACAATCATCGCCGTTCAGAAAACCCTCAACGTCGGACACCCCATCAGCCAGGGCGGCGAACATCACCGCGCGGTGGGAGATGGACTTATCACCGGGAACCCGGATGTCACCACGCAAAGGTCGGGGGGCTTCTACGCGCCAATCTAGTCGGCTCATTGTTAATCGGCCTCCGCCGTTCGTATCCATTGGTCGCGGGTCTGTTTAGCCCGCCCAAAGCGCTGCTCCAGGGCAGCATCGTCACCGTTGGCCAGCTCCTGTCGAGCCTGTTTCAGATCGGCCATGTAGCGATCCAGTGCGGCGAGCACAGCCACCCGGTTAGCGCTGACAATATCGCGCCACATTCCCGCATCGCTGGAGGCAATTCTGGTGAGGTCACGCAAACCGCCTGCAGCGTAAGCAAAGACTTCACGCTCATCCGCAACCGCGGCCAAGGTGCCGATGAGCTGATAAGCGATCACATGGGGCAGATGGCTGGTCAGAGCCAAGACTTCGTCATGATGCGTATCCTGCATCTGCGCCACACTGGCGCCAACCCCTTCCCACATCGCGCGCACGCGGTCAACTGCAGCGCTGTGGGCCTGCTCGTGCGGGGTCAAAATGACCCGGCGATGTCGATAAAGGTCAGGCTTGGCCGCCGCGGGCCCACTCCGCTCCGTACCCGCCACAGGATGGCCGGCGACGAAGTTGGCTGGAATTTGCCCCAGAGCTTGGCGCAAGTCCTCATGCACACTGGCTTTGGTACTGCCACAGTCGGTCACTACGGCTTGCGCGGGCCACGCCTGCGCCAAAGTCTGAAACAAAGCCGCGTATTGCCCCATGGGCACGGCGATCACCACCATATCGGCGCCTGCGACCGCTTCAAGGGGGTTCGTCGTACCAGCGTCGATGAGTTGTAGATACTGGGCGGTAGCCAAGGTCTCCTCGCGGCGAGCACAGCCCACCACCTCGCGAACCAAACCACGTTCCCGCAGGCCAGCAATCAACGAGCCGCCGATCAGCCCGACTCCAATAACGCATAGCCGATTGATCACCAGCAGCTCTCCAAGCTAAGCCGCCAGCACACGCGTCAGCGCTTCCAGGCAATGGGCGTTTTCAGATTCTGTACCAATGCTAATCCGCAAGAAGTTGGGCAATCCGTAACCGCCAACCGGGCGCACGATTACCCCTTCCCGCAATAGCTTTTCAAACAGTGGGCGCCCCGGCTGCCCCATGTCTACGCAGAGGAAGTTGGCCCGGCTGGGCAGGCAATGCAGCCCCAGCTTCGCCAAACCCTCTTGCAGCTGGGTCATGCCGTGCGCATTGACGGCCACCGACTCACGGATGAAGTCCGCATCGCCCAGCGAGGCTTCAGCGGCCACCAAGGCCAGCTGATTATTGTTGAAGGGCTGGCGCACCCGGTTCAGCAAATCCGCCACCTCTGGCGAAGACAACGCATAACCAATGCGCAGACTGGCCAAGCCATAGGCTTTGGAGAAGGTGCGGGTTACAACCAAATTGGGGTACTTACGCAACCATTCCTGTACTGGAGGCTGGGCCTGTTCGGGTTGGTACTCCAGATACGCCTCATCGAGTACCAGCAAGCAATGCTCAGGCAAGCTCTGCAACAAATCTTCAATCTGCTGCACCTCCACCCAAGTCCCCGTGGGGTTATTCGGGTTAGCCACGAACACTAAGCGCGTGTCGTCATCCACATGCTGCACAAAGGCTGGCAGATCATGACCATAAGGTTGTTGGGGGTGGTCGGCTGCCAGCGCAGGCACCTCGCGTAGCTCTGCGCTGCAGGCCTTGGTGGCCAGGCCGTAAACCGCAAAAGCATGTGCGCTGGCCACGGCGTTTCTGCCAGAACACAGAAAACTGCGAGCCAGCAGCTCGAGCACATCATTAGAGCCGTTGCCCAAAGTGATCTGCTCGCGGCCCACTCCAAAGCGCTCCGACAGAGCGGATTTCAAAGCGTAGCCAGCACCATCCGGATAGCGTGCCCACTCCACACCCTGGCCCATGGCCGCCTGTGCGCGCGGGCTACATCCTAAAGGGTTTTCGTTACTGGCCAGCTTGCTAATCCGGCTTAGGCCGAATTCGCGGGCGATATCTTCTACGGGCTTACCAGCCTCGTAGGCCACCATGGTTTGCACACCTGGCAGGGCATATTGCTGAATAGTGCTCATGTTACTGCGCGGGGGTAGCTCCCTAGGAATTTGTAAAAGGCTGCCGTGGACTGCATATCTGCCAACACCTGCTTAATGGGCGGATCTTCCGCGTGGCCTGCCAAGTCAATGAAGAAGTTGTAATCCCAGTTCGCCAAACGCGAGGGCCGAGACTCAATCCGAGTGAGGTTGACGCCCGCTTCAGAAAACGGCCGCAGGAGCTCAAACAGGGCGCCTGGACGATTATCGAAAGTCAGACGTAACAGAATCGTCGTCATATCGTTGCCGGTGGGTGGCACCAACTGACGTCCGATCACGAGGAAGCGAGTGGTGTTGTCCGGCTCGTCCTCAATATTGGCGTTCAGAATTTTCAAGCCATAGCATTCGGCTGCGGGTTTGCCAGCGATGGCGGCAGTGCCCACTCCGTGCTCGGCAGCCAAACGAGCGCCCTCTCCATTACTGGATACGATGTTTCGGATGGCATGTGGCAATTTGCGGTCCAGCCATTGCCTACACTGCGCAAAAGACTGCGAGTGCGCAAACACTTCCTTCACCGCGCTCAGGTCCTCACCCGCTGACAGCAGATGGTGATGAACCGGCAAGCTCACCTCACCGCAAATCAGAAGAGATGAGGTGGTGAACATGTCCAGGGTGTGGTTCACCACGCCCTCGGTGGAGTTTTCCACCGGCACCACGCCATAGTCGGCGTTACCCGCCTCTACATCGCGGAAAATCTCATTGATGGCGGCCAAAGGCCGCGGATGCACGGCCTTACCAAAGTGCTTGAGTACAGCAGCCTGGGTGAATGTCCCTTCGGGTCCCAGATAAGCCACCTCTAAGGGCGACTCCAAAGACAAACAAGCCGACATGATTTCACGCATCACGCGCACCATTTCGTCGGCAGTCAACGGACCACTATTGCGATCACGCACCCGTCGCAACACCTCAGCCTCACGCGAGGGGCGGTAGCAGTCTTTGCCCTCACCCGCCGCAGCCTTGATGCGCGCCACTTGCTGAGCAATGGCCGCGCGTTCGCTAATCAGCGATTGCAGCTGCTCATCGAGTACATCAATCCGACTCCGCGCCTCGTCTAGCGAGGTCGGCTTGGTCATGCGGCATCCCGCGGCGCAATAAGCCGCACCTTCAATACACCGTCAATCTGCCCCAGGGCCGCCATCACATCGGCGCCAGGCTCAGAATCAACATCCACCAAGGTGTAGGCCAGGTCACCACGCGATTTGTTGAGCAAGTCATGAATGTTCAAATCATGCTCACCCAAAATGGTGGAAATTTGGCCCACCATGTTGGGCCGGTTGGCGTTCGCGACAGCAATCCGCCAGTGCTGACCATCATCCGGAAGAATGGCCTCTGGGAAATTCACCGAGTTGCGGATATTTCCGGTTTCCAAATAATCACGGAGCTGATCGGCCACCATCACCGCACAGTTGTCTTCGGCCTCTTTGGTCGATGCGCCCAGATGCGGCAGGGCAATCACTTTGTCGTGATGCCGGCCTTGGTTGGTTGGGAAGTCGGTGACAAAGCTGGCCAAATGGCCTGAATCCAAGGCGGCGAGCACAGCGGGCTCATCGACGACGCCGGCACGCGCAAAATTAAGCACCACGGCCCCTTTGGGCATGAGCTTGATCCGCTCAGCGTTGATCAGGTTTTTGGTGGCATCGATGAGCGGCACATGCACCGTGACGAAGTCACAGCGAGACATCAGATCATCCACGGAGACAGCCTGCTCCACACCGGCATCTAGTAAAAGTGCATTGCGCACCGTCAGACTCGGATCGAAGCCCACCACCTTCATGCCCAGAGCTTTGGCTGCATTGGCGACTTTGATGCCAATAGCACCAAGTCCAATCACGCCTAGAGTTCGGCCGGGCAGCTCGCCCCCCGCATAAGCCTTCTTACCCGCCTCGACCTGCTTTTCCACCTCGGCATCAGAGCCTTCTAGGCCAAGCACATAGCTGTAGGCTTGGCAGATGTTGCGAGCGGCCAAAAACAGGCCAGCCAACACTAGCTCCTTTACTGCATTGGCGTTCGCACCAGGCGCATTGAACACCGGAATGCCCAAACCGGACATTTTGTCTACAGGAATATTGTTGGTGCCAGCACCTGCTCGTCCAACTGCCTGCAGGGACGATGGAATCTCCATGTCGTGCATTTTGAAGGAGCGCAACAAAATGGCATCCGGCTTAGAAAAATCCGAAGCCACTTCATAGGCATCGCGCGGCAAGCGCTCTAAGCCCAGCGTGGAAATATTGTTAAGTGTCAGAACCTTATACATGTGGTGCTCGCTTCCTGCTGACTAATGACCATGACATTGGAGACCGCCTCCCCGGCCTCTCGGGGTTGCGATTGTCCCAGATATCCACAGAGCATGTGGGTGTTGACTCTATTCGGCCTATAACCCCCCTGAAAATCAACCCTTGCAACCCAAAACCATACCCATGAGAGCTCAAGACAAAGGCTCAAGAATATTGACTGCCCCAGCTCCATGGGCGCTATAACTCATTGACCTGAGAATGCTCGCCGCCAACGCCAGTAACGACCTGCTATGTCCAGGGCATGCTTCCATCGGCACCTGCGGTGGGCAGGTGACTGCCCTGCCCCGCAGGCTTAGTCACCTACTGAGGCTCTGCCCCTGATTAGTCGGCAGCCGTTTGTGCACGCAGCGTTTTCAGTTCAGAGGCATGTCGCAGACGGTTTTCGCGACGCAGTTGGGCCTCGGCATAGCGTCGTTGTGCAGCGCCGTCCGCAGGCCGCAGCGGTGGGACCCTGCGCGGAGCTCCGGCCTCATCCAAAGCCACAAAGGTGAAATAGGCACTCACGATATGTCGCCGCTGCACAGAGTCATGCGCACGCGCCTCAACCTTCACGCCAATCTCCATGGAGCTGGACCAGGCGCGGTTGATCGCCAAGGAAAAAATGAGAATATCGCCCCGGGTTGCAGGCTCTATGAAATGAAGCTCATCCACGCTGGCGGTGACACAGGTGCTTTGCGCATGCCTATCCGCCAATACGGCAGCGTAGCGATCCATCTGCGCCATGATTAGGCCGCCGAAGACCGTGCCGTGGGCGTTGAGGTCATTGGGGAAGACCATGTAAACCTGCTCGGCCAAGGCCGCTTCGTCGGATGATGTGTGTGTGCTTGTACTCATGGGAGGCATTGATACCAGAAACGCAGCCGCATCGCGCTTGCGAGCCTCGTGCCCAAAATTAAGTTCAGCGCCGGGATTGGGGCATGTTTTGGCCGCAGATTGGCGCAGATAAACGCGGATTATTGGGGCATTCATGGTGGCGCCTACTGCCAAGCTCAAACGACTGCGGGTTCAGCGATGGGATTGGGGATGTTTTGGCCGCAGATTGGCGCAGATGTACGCAGATTGTTGGGGCGTTTTGGCGGGGGCTCTTCGCGAGCACCGACGCTGCGAGGTAGCCCTTTGGGTCAACAGGCGTCTACGGCAAACCGTCACTGCGGAACACATTGCCTGCTCCGTGACCGCAGCAAGGAACAGCACGCGCAGCGCCGCATGGGGACTCACCGACCCCATCTGCGAATATCTGTGGCCATCTGTGGAAACAACCCACTCCGCCTAATCCAAAGGCTGTTTTTGGCCACAGATTTACGCAGATAAACGCAGATTACTGGGGCGTTATGGCGGGGGGCGCTTCGCAATTAGCGACGCTGCACCGCATGGCGTCTGGCGGAGCGAGCGGCTCCGGGCCACCCGTCACTGCAGAACACATTGGCTAGTCCTTGACCGCAGTACGGAATGGTGAGCGCAGTGCCCCCGGGGGACTCACCCACCCCATCTGCGAAAATCTGCGTTCATCTGTGGAAAAACCAGCAGGCACAAAAAAGGCTCTGCCGGAAAGCCCGGCAGAGCCTCGCGAGATCCGACTCTGACTCAGCCCTTACGGCGCTCGAAGTCCGCCATGAAGTCGATCAAAGCATTGACGCCCTCTTCGGGCATGGCGTTGTAGATGCTGGCGCGCATACCACCCACGGAGCGGTGCCCCTTGAGAGTGAGCAGGCCCGCATCAGCCGATTCTTTGAGGAAGGTGGCATCCAGCTCGGCATCGGCCAAGGTGAAGGGCACATTCATCCAGCTGCGCGCTGCTGGGTCGACGGGGTTAGCGTAAAAATCGCTGTTATCAATCGCCGCGTATAAAGCCTCGGCTTTACGCTGATTGATTTCGGCCATCGATTCCAGACCACCGCGGTCCAGCAACCAGCTGAATACCTTGCCAGCCACATACCAAGGGAAGCAGGAAGGGGTATTGAGCATGGAGCCGGCCTCGGCCTGGCCCTGCCAGTTCAATACGCTAGGGCAAGTGCTGCGCGCCCGCCCCAAAAGATCCTCTCGCACGATCAGGATCACAAGCCCGGCAGGGCCGATGTTCTTTTGTGCGCCCGCATAGATCACGCCGTACTTCGACACATCCACCGGCCTAGACATCAAGGTGGAGCTGAAATCGCCCACCAAAGGCACGTCGCCCACGTCTGGAATCTGGTGGTACTCCACACCCTCAATGGTTTCATTTGGAGTGATGTGCACATAGGCTGCATTGGCATCGAGATCCCAAGCGCTCGGGTCGGGGATATGGGTAAACCCGCCCTCGGCCTGCGCAGCCAAGCGGCCAGTGCCGTACTTGCCGGCCTCCTTGATGGCCTTTTTCCCCCAGGAGCCAGTCACCACATAGTCGGCAGAGCCACCCTCTGGCATGAGGTTCATGGGAATAGCGGAAAACTGGCCGGTTGCTCCCCCTTGCAGGAAAAGCACCTTGTAGTTGTCAGGCACCTTGAGCAAGCTGCGCAGATCAGCTTCAGCCTGTTCTGCAATAGACATGAATTGCTTGCCGCGATGGCTCATTTCCATCACCGACATATGGCTACCCTGCCAGTCCAGCAATTCCTCCTGAACCTCTTTAAGCACGGCAGCCGGCAGCATGGCTGGCCCGGCGCTGAAATTGTAGATTGGCTGTGTCATGCGTCCTCGTCCTTATCGGGGGTCTGCTCGGTATCAGTTGCGGTGTCGACCGGCACCTCTGCAGCTGCCTGATCATCTTCAGTAATAAGCTCGGCACGGATGCGGTCCACTGCCACCAAGTGCGTATCCCGCAAGTTAATCAGCCGCACACCTTGAGTATTCCGGCTCAAAGTAGAAATTTGGCTGACTTCGGTACGCACCAACTGGCCCGCAGCCGCGATGAGCATCACATGGTCGCCGTCTTCCACAGGAATGGCGGCAACAACTTTGCCGGTGCGCTCAGTACGCTTCATCGACAGCACGCCCATGGTACCGCGGCTCTTCAGCGGGTAGTCATCAATGGGGGTGCGCTTACCGTAGCCGTTCTCACTGACCGTGAGGATGGGTTCGCCATGATCCACCACCAACGAAATCACACGGTCGCCTTCGGCCAGTTTAATGCCGCGCACACCAAAGGCCGTGCGTCCCATCGCCCGAACGGCGGCCTCATGGAAACGCACAACCCGCCCTTCATGGGTGAACAGCATGATGTTGCGGTCCCCGTTGGTGAGATCCACCGACACCAGCTCGTCGTCCACGCGCAGGTCCAAAGCGATCAGCCCCACACTCCGCGGCCGGGAGAACTGCTCCAAAGGCACCTTCTTGATGGTACCCAAGCGAGTGCACATGACGACGAAATCGCCAGCATCAAAGTCTTTGACCGGCAAGACCTGGGTGATTCGCTCTTCGTCTGCTAGGGGCAGCAGATTCACGATGGGGCGCCCCTTGGAGTCGCGCCCCCCCGTGGGCAGCTTAAATACCCGCAGCCAGTACACCTTGCCCAGAGAGGAGAAGCACAACAACCAGTGGTGCGTGTGGGTGACCCAAAACTTATCCACAAAATCTTCGTCGCGGGTCTTCGCCGCAGAGCGACCCACCCCGCCCCGACGCTGGGCTTGGTACACATCTAAAGGCTGCGCTTTAACATAGCCTTTGTGGGACATGGTAACCACCATGTCCTGAGGCGGAATGAGGTCCTCGTCTTCAAAGTCATCGACCGCCGCGGTAATTTCGGAGCGGCGAGGGTCGTTAAAGGCCTCTTTAAGCTCGACCAGCTCTTCGTGGATAACCTCCAACAAACGCTCGCGACGATTCAAGATGTCCAGATACTCACCGATCTGATCCAGCAGCTCGTTGAATTCCTCTTTGATCTTGTCTTGCTCTAAGCCGGTCAGGCGGTGCAGACGCAAATCCAAAATAGCTTGCGCTTGAACCTCCGAGAGCAAATAGCCCTCGTCGGTGATCCGCTCTTGGTCGTTGTCTTCAGCCTGGGCGCGGGCCCGCTCAATCAGGTCCATCACCGAGCCTGGCGCCCAGCGCTGGGCGCACAGAGCTGCCTTAGCCTCTGCGGGGCTAGGCGACTGCTTGATCAAAGCGATAATGGGGTCGATGTTCGCCAGAGCGACCGTGAGACCCTCCAAAACATGCGCCCGATCACGAGCCTTGGCCAGCAAATACCGTGTGCGCCGAGTGACAACCTCGCGACGGTGCATGAGGAAGGCCTCAAGCATGTCTTTCAGGTTCATCTGCCGCGGCTGACCCCGGTCCAGAGCCACCATGTTGATCCCAAATACCGTTTGCATTTGGGTTTGCTGGAAGAGGTTATTCAGCACAACCTCGGCATTCTCGCCCCGCTTCAGGTCGACAACGACTCGGTAGCCATCTTTGTCGGACTCATCGCGAACTTCGGAGATGCCCTCAATCTTCTTGTCTTTAGCCAAGGTGGCAATGTCTTTGACCAACTTGGCTTTATTCACCTGATAAGGCAGCTCCGTCACCAAAATGGATTCGCGCCCGTTGGCGTGCTCCTCAATTTCGGTGCGTGCGCGCAGCTTTACCCGGCCACGCCCGGTGCGGTAGGCCTGAACAATGCCGGAGGTGCCATTAATGATGGCACCCGTCGGAAAATCTGGAGCGGGCAGGCATTCCATGAGCTCGTCAATGCTGGCCTGCGGATGCGCTTGCAGGTACAGCAGAGCATCGACCACCTCACCCAAATTATGCGGAGGAATGTTGGTTGCCATGCCCACCGCAATCCCGGCGGAGCCATTCACCAACAGGTTCGGCACCCGCGTCGGTAGCACCTCTGGTTCGGACTCGGTTTCATCGTAGTTGGGGATGAAATTAACCGTGCTCTTATCAATGTCCGCTAGCAGCTCATGGGCGAGCTTGCTCATGCGCACTTCGGTGTAACGCATCGCTGCGGCAGAGTCGCCATCGACGGAGCCGAAGTTACCTTGGCCGTCGACCAACATGTAACGCAGGGAGAAATCCTGCGCCATACGCACAATGGTGTCGTACACCGCAGAGTCACCATGCGGGTGGTACTTACCGATCACGTCACCCACGATACGGGCCGACTTCTTGTAGGCCTTGTTGTAGTCGTTGCCCAACTCGCGCATGGCGTACAGCACACGGCGGTGTACGGGTTTGAGTCCATCGCGCACATCCGGCAGGGCGCGACCAACAATTACGCTCATGGCGTAATCCAGGTAGGAGCGCCGCATCTCGTCTTCGAGATTGATCGGCAACACTTCCTTGGCGAAATCGCTCATCAGGCAGACTTTTTTGCAACAAATATAAGAGTCGAATAGTAGCACTTAGCCTCGACCAGAATCGGCCTAGATATTGCTTCGCGATCGACGCCTGCGACACGCTGCCTGCAACGCGGCGTCATTAGCAAATATGTCGCACTGCCTAGCCCTCCGTAATAAGAGCGGCTAAGCTCCACCGCCTTGGAACCTGGCTTTACGCCAACGATTGGAGAACAACATGCAACGTACCGTACTCGGCCTCGCGGTCGGCAGTGCGGCATTGGTCGCGTCTGCGGCCTGGCTGATCACAACTGAATCCCCCTTAGATTGCAGCGGCGGCGGCCGGCTGTGCACCACACAGGTGCAAGACGAGCGCACGCCCGAAGAAAAAATGGCGCTGATTGATGACCGCGCCAAAGCCCATAACTTTCCACCGCCCGGCGCACTGCGCAACGCTTTTGAAGCCAAGCAAGCCCTGCAGCCCGCCAAAGCGATCGTGCGCGGCGCGGATGGACAATGGCAGCAATATGGCGTGGGTCCGCTCATTGCCAGCGGCCTAGCCCAAACCATCGGGCTGGCCCCCTTGCCCGACACCAACCTGCTGGCCTACGCCGGCCGGGTTGACGATTTCGCCTACGACGCCACCAACAAACGCCTCTTTGCTGCTCCCGGCACCGGCGGCATCTGGATGAGCGAAGCCGTGAATGGTGACGTACGCACCATTGGTGACTACTGGGTGAGCGTGGGTGACAGCCTTCCCTCCCAAGCCAACGGCGGTGTTCTCTGGACCTCTGGCGGCGGTGGCACCCTGATTAGTGCAGGTGGCGACTCGGTCATGAGCACCGGTGCCTACCATGGCATCGGCGCGTACTACACCACCGACCTGGGCCTCACCTGGACACGCTCCAAGGGCTTCCCGGACGACGCTTTGGTCTTCAATACCGAAGCCGATCCTGGCAACCCCAACATTCTTTACATCGCCTCCAGCCTGGGGCTGTACCGCTCAGACGATGCCGGGCGCAGCTTCCGCAATGTCGCTTTGCCCACTACGCCTGAATGCGCCGGCAATATCGACCGCAGCAGTGCTTGCAACCTGGCTAATGTTGTTTCCGATGTCATCGTCAAAGCTCCGGGTGGCGTCGATAACTTTGTTTGCCGAAATACAGGTTGCCCCGTGATTGCCGCTGTGGGCTGGCGTGGTGGCAACGGCCCCTACCCCGATGGCGTCACGCCGCAGTCGCCCAACAATGGGCTGTATCGCTCAGAGACTGGCGCGGTCGGCAGCTTTGAAAAGCTCACCCCACCGGATGTCGACCCCATTACCGGCGCAGGCTTTGCCCCACAAGACCGAATTGGCCGCATCGAAATGGGCGTGGCAAATGGCCCGCTGCAAGACCATAACTATGTGTACTTGATGGTTCAGGATGCGGTGCTCCTCAATGGCGGCAGCTACCCGCTCGATCCGCCCTTGGACATTATCCTGGGTGACTCGCCGGTCTCCACCAACATCAACGGCATGTACATGAGCCCGGATTTTGGCGACAGCTGGATCCGCATGGCCGATCAAGTTGAACTAGGCACCATTCCTGGCCCCTTTGCGGCCCTGATCGCACCGGGTGGGCAATCTTGGTACAACCAATGGATCAAGCCGGACCCCACCCGCGCCGTTCCTGGCCTTGGCATTCCCACCCGCTTAGCCTTCGGCCTGGAAGAGCTCTTCCAGAACCCGGTTGACGTGCCGCTGAATGGCACGCTGCAGGCGGCGAACCCGCAAGACTTCCAAAACATGGCGTACTACTTCTCGGCCACCGGCGCTGATCGTACTGTGCACCCGGATCAGCACGCGGGCTTGTGGATTCCTACCGGTGATGGCGGCGTTTGCTTGTTTGTGGGGCATGATGGCGGCGTGAACCGCCAATGCGCTCTGCCAGGCCAGCCCCTCACCCAGCTCGGCTGGGGACGTGGCGCCAATGATGGCTTCTACACCCTGCTGCCCTACGGCCTGGCTGTGGCCAAAGACGGTACCGTTTGGTTCGGTCTGCAAGACAATGGCTCCGGCCATATTGAGCCCGACACCGGCGTGTCCTTCATGGATTTTGGCGCTGACGGTTTCTATGCCGAAGTCGACCCGGACAACTCCGATATCGCTTACACCGAGTCACAGAACGGCGGCCTGCGTCGCACCACCAATCGCGGCGCCAGTGCAACGACCATCGCCCCGCCCTATGCACGGGTGAACTTCGCCAACTGGTTCTCCATGGACCCACTGGACTCCAAGCACATGATCACCACGGCCAACCAGGTGTTCGAAACCCTGGATGCGCCCAATGTGACCAGTGGCACCTGGAATGAGGTCTATCGACTTGGTGTGAACCCACGCACCGAAGTGTTGTTCACCGCCAATGTAGGCGATGTGCACGGCGATGCCATTTACGTGGGGGCTTGCGGTGACTGTGGTGTTACCAGTAATGACACCGGCTTCCAAAACAAACTCGCCACCAATGTGGGCGGTCGTCAGCCCCCCAAGGCCGGCACCACCCAAGGCTGGCACGACGCCAGTGCTGCCGGTCTTCCGAACCGCTTCATTGGCGCCTTGGAGATTGACCACAACGATCCCAACACCGTGTACGTGGGTCTGCATGGTTACTCCTCCGGCTTGCGTGGCCCGAACACCTTCGGCGACCAAAACCCGGAAGACCCACAGGTAGATGCCGGCAACATCTTTAAATCCATCGACGCCGGCGAAACCTTCGTGAGCATTCAAGGCAATCTGCCGAAGGTGCCCGTGAACTACATCTTGCAGCGTGATGGGCAGCTCATTGCCGCCACCGACTTCGGCGCCTACATCAGCAGCGATTTGGATGGCTCCAGCTGGGCTCCTCTGGGCAGTGGTCTACCCAACGTGCCGGTTACCCAAATCAAGCAGCAGCCGGGCAACCCCAACATGCTGTTTGCGTCGACTTTCGGCCGCCATGTGTGGACCTATGAGTTCCCCGCAGAGGCGCGTCTGAGCGTTGACCCGCTCGAGCAGGCTCGCCAGTCCCGGGCCTTGGGCTCCGCCAAAGGCGGCGCCTTGAGCCTCATGGGTCTCCTAGTGCTCATGATTCTAGGCGGACGTCGACGCTCTGCCTAATCGTCGATGACGCCCGCCCCGGCGGCGTCCATCGTCATTCCTCTCAAACCGGCGACCCTGTGTCGCCGGTTTTTTTTGACTAAAGCACAAAGATTTTTCGACGCTTAATGCGGCTTAGATAGCTGGCCAGCATGAGCCCACTGAAAGTAGGCTTTAAGGGAGAACCTTGACCCGCGGCATTACGCCGTGATGGAGATCCCCCGTGAAAACATCCATTGCCAGCTTGGCTGGCTTCGGCGTGCTGTCTGTAGTTGGCAGCATCCTCTACTGGCACCAGCAAACGCTAGACTGCAGCGGCGGCGGCCGCCTCTGCGAGGGCGCAAGCTACTCCGAATATGAAATGGAGGGCGAGGCAGAAAACCCGCTCGAAAAAATGCAGCGGTTTGATGCCCGCGCTGGCGAAGCCAACTTCCCGCCGCCCGGAGCCAAGCTCAAAGCCTACGAGCAAACCCAAGCCCTGGAAGCGCAAAAATCGCTGGTGAGAGGCACGGGTGGACGTTGGCAGCAGTATGGCGTGGGCCCTTTGATTGCCAGCGGCTTGGCACAAACCCTGGGCGCCGCTCCACTGCCAGACACCAACCTACTCAAATACGCCGGTCGCGTGGACGAACTGGCCTATGACCCAGTTGCTAAGCGCTTGTTTGCTGCCCCCGGCAGCGGCGGCATCTGGATGAGCGAAGCCCGCGATGGCGATGTTCGCACGCTGGGCGATTACTGGGTGAGCATCGGCGACAACCTGCCTACGCAAACCAATGGCGGCGTGATCTGGACCCCCGCAGGCGGCGGCACCATCGTCTCCGCCGGTGGTGATTCCACCATGAGCACCGGTGCTTTCGCCGGCCTCGGCGCTTTCTGGAGTAATGATCTGGGCCTCACCTGGACCCGCTCTGAGGGCTTCCCGGATGACGTACTGGTGTTCAATACGGCCACCGACCCTGGCAACCCCAACATTTTGTACATTGCCTCAAGCGTGGGCCTCTATCGCTCCGAAGATGCCGGCCGCAGCTTCACCAATGTGGCCTTACCCACGACGCCAGAGTGCGCCGGCAATATCGACCGCAGCACCCCCTGCGCCCTGGCCAATGTGGTTTCCGACGTAGTGGTAAAAGCACCGGGAGGTGTGAACGATTTCGTTTGCCGGAATACCGGCTGCCCGGTCTTGGCCGCTGTGGGCTGGCGTGCCGGGAGCCAGTTCTACCCCGATGGCGTCACCCCGAAATCGCCCTCCAACGGTTTGTACCGCTCCGGAACCGGCCAAGTGGGCAGCTTTGAGCGGCTGGACCTGCCTACGGTGGACCCGCTCACCGGTATGGGCTTTGCCGAGCAAGAACGCATTGGCCGGATTGAAATGGGCGTAGCGAGTGGCCCCTTGCAGGACCATGATTACGTTTACGCCATCGTGCAGGACGCCAAGCTCCTGCAGGGGGAGAGCTATCCTCTCGACGCTCCGATCAGCCTGATCCTGCCCGAATCGCCCCTAGGCGGTCTATCAAACGGTATCTACGTCAGCTCAGACTTCGGCAGTAATTGGATTCGCATGGCCGATCAGTTGGAGCTTTCTTCAGTACCAGGCCCCTTCACGGCTCTGATTCCACCCGGCCTACAGGCCTGGTTCAACATGTGGGTTCGCCCAGACCCCACTCGCGCGGTACCGGTATTGGGCATTCCTACACGGATGGTTTACGGCTTCGAGGAGCTGTTCCAAAACCTTGTTGAGCAGCCTTTGAACGGTATCTTGCAGGCTCAGTCCCCGCAGGACTTCCAAAATATTTCCTACTACTTCTCAGCCACGGGGGCAGATCTCACCGTTCATCCCGACCAGCATGACGGCGTTTGGGTGCCCACTGGCGACGGCGGTGTCTGCCTGTTCGTCGGTCATGACGGCGGTGTCAACCGGCAGTGCGCCCTGCCTGGCGCCCCGCTGAACCAACAAGGCTGGGGCCTCGGTGCCAATGACGGCTTTTACACGCTGCTGCCTTACGGGCACGCTGTGGCCAAAGATGGCACCGTTTGGTTTGGCCTTCAGGACAACGGCTCCGGTCACATCGAGCCCGACACCGGCTTCTCCTTTATGGATTTTGGTGCCGACGGCTTTTACGCCGAAGTGGACCCGGACAATTCCGATATTGCTTACACGGAAACCCAGAACGGTGGCCTGCGCCGCACCACCGATCGCGGCGCCAGCGCCACCTTCATCGACCCACCCTATGCCCGGGTGAACTTCGCCAACTGGTTCTCCATGGACCCGCTGGACTCCAACCACATGATTACCTTGGCCAACCAAGTGTTTGAAACCTTGGATGCCCCCAACGTGACCAGTGGAACCTGGAACGAGGTATACAGGCTGGGTGTGAACCCACGCACCGAAGTGCTGTTTACCGCCCGTTTCGGCGACGTACATGGCGATGCCATCTATGTGGGCGCCTGTGGTGACTGCGGGGTCACCACCAATGACACGGGCTTCCAGAACAAGATCGCCACCAATGTGGGCGGTCGTCAGCCGCCGCAGGCCGGAACTCCTAACGGCTGGCACGATGCCACCGCGGCGGGTCTACCCAACCGTTTCATCGGAGCCGTGGAGATCAACCATGATGACCCCTTCACGGTCTATATCGGCCTGCATGGCTACGACTCGGAAATGCGGGGGCCCGGCGTGTTTGGCGACCAAAACCCAGAAGATCCGCAAGTAGATGCCGGCAATCTCTTCATGTCCACCGACGCCGGCGAAAGCTTTGTGAGCATCCAAGGCAATTTGCCCAAGGTGCCGGTGAACTACATCCTGCAGCGTGACCAGCAGTTGCTGGTCGCCACGGACTTTGGCGTATTCATCAGCAGCGATCTTCAGGGCAGCAACTGGGCCCCGCTCGGCGAAGGTTTGCCCAAGGCGCCGGTGAGCCAGATCAAACTGCAACCTGGCAACCCCAACAAGCTCTTCGCGTCACTGTATGGCCGCCACATCTGGACCTACGAGTTCCCGGCCGATGCCCGTATGCTGCGCGACCCACTGGAAGAGGCCCGTCAAGCCAACCGACTCGCCCGCTCCGCAAAGGGTGGCGCGATTGGCTTTGCTGGCTTGGCCCTGCTGGCCCTATTCGGATTGCGGCGGCGCGCGCGCCGTTAGTCGCGGTCCCAAGCACACACAGTCCAAAGCCGGCGGATCATCCGCCGGCTTTTTCTTTGCAGACTCCATTCCCAGGGCCGCCGTCCAAACGCCGAGGGCCCAGCAGGATTGCGCCGGGAGAGCGTCCGTGGCGATTTTATGTCTGGCCCATCCCAGCTAGACCTCGAAAGCCCCTCCTGCGTGCTTGGCTAAGCGCTGCGCAAGCAAATCCACGAACAAACGGACTTTGGGCGATAAGTGTCGATGCCGGGGATACAAAGCGCTGACCGTCAATGCACTGGCCTCATAGTCCGGCATAAGACGTACCAACTCTCCTTGCGCCAGGGCCTTGCTGACCACGAAAGTTGGCAGCAGGACAATTCCTTGCTCGCCAATGGCGGCGTCCCTAAGCATTTCGCCGTTATTGGCCCACATCACACACGAAATGGTGGCCACCCGCTCCTCTCCGGCGCGGTACAAGCGCCATTGGCTACCACTGGCCTGATAGCCATAGTGCAGGCACCGATGATGTTTAAGCTCAGCGGGAGTGGTCGGTGCCCCATATCGCTGTAGATACCCCGGAGCGGCACACAAGATTCGCTTGGCGAGAGCCACATCGCGCGAAATTAAACTGGTGCTCACGCGTGGAGCCCCAACCCGCACCGTGACATCAAAACCTTCTTCGATAGGGTCCACGAAGCGGTCATTCAGGCTGAGTTCCACGTGAACCTGGGGATACCTCTCCATGAACTCGACCACGATTCCGGAGAGATGGGAGGTTGAAAATGACATGGGGGCATTAATGCGTAAGGTGCCCTGCGGCGTGGAAGAGCGCTCCCGGATGGACGCAAAAGACTCATCGAAATCGTTCAAGAGCACCTGTGCGCGATCATAAAAAGCCAAACCAACGTCCGTAGGGACAACCCGCCGGGTACTCCGGGTGAGCAGCTGCGTACCAAGCTCCTCTTCCAGGGCCACCACCGCTTTGTTGACCGCCGAACGCGACAGCCCCATTTCTCGAGCCGCCGCTGCGAAGCCGCCGCGATCAACCACCTGGACAAAGGCCCGCAGGCTGTCAATTCGATCCATGATTGTCTCCGAAATGGATACATAATGTTTTTATTTTGCCGGATTGTCTTTGATTAAGACTATATACACAATCATGTGACGTCGTTCAGCCCCCCTGAACTCAGCCCTTCACCGGAGTACATGATGTTGAAACTCTCTCTGCCACACACGCTGCTCGCGGCCGTCCTCGTCGCCTCCCTCAGCGCTCCCACTCATGCCGCCAAAGCCAAGCCCGTTCCCTCGAACGATCTTCTTAGCCCAGACAACCACTCCCTGATTCTGATCGACCATCAGCCGCAAATGGCCTTTGCCACCAAGTCCATCGATATTGTGGAATTGCGCAACAACGTCACCGGGCTGGCGAAGTCAGCCAAGGCTTTTAACGTGCCCACGATTTTGACCACGGTGGCTGAAGATTCCTTCTCCGGCCCGTTGTTTCCGGAGCTTAAGGCGGTCTTTCCGGAGCAAACCCCCATCGATCGCACCACCATGAACACCTGGGAAGACCCCCGGATTACAAAGGAAGTGAACAGGATTGGTCGTAAGAAGGTGGTCATTGCCGCACTCTGGACCGAAGTCTGCGGAGTCGGGCCGGTGCTCTCCGCGCTGGATCAAGGCTACGAGGTGTACTTTGTCACCGACGCCTCGGGCGGAGTCAGTGATGATGCACACAACATGGCCGTCCAGCGCATGGTCCAAGCCGGAGCTGTGCCCATCACCTGGTTGCAGTACCTGCTGGAGCTGCAGCGGGATTGGGCCCGTACCGACACCTATGACGTCGTGACCGGCATTGCCAAAGAGCACGGCGGCGGCTATGGCCTGGGCATCATCTACGCCAAAGAAATGTTTGGCGCCAAAGAAGGCCAGTAGTACGTTGACGACTACGACGGAGTGCGCCAAAGCGCACTCCGTCTCCACTACTTCACCCCCAGGAGTCTTCCGCATGCGCCACCTATCTCCATGGCTACGGCTGCTTTCGGGCATCGCACTTGGCACCCTCGCTGGCAGCACAATCGCAAATGGCTCAGTACTGGACGGGGTCGCCATCCCCGCTCCTGAGCTGATCATTCACAACGCCAAGGTCACCACCCAGAATCCGGCCCAACCCAGCGCTCAAGCCTTTGCTGTACGTGATGGTGTGATCACCCGGGTCGGCGATAACAAGCTCATCCTGGGTTTGGCCAAGGAAAGCACCCGCGTCATCGACGCAGAGCAACGCCGGGTCATTCCGGGCCTGAATGATTCCCATATTCACGCTGTTCGCGGGGGCCGCTTTTACAACCTGGAGCTGCGCTGGGAGGGAGTCCCCTCGCTCAAGCTGGGCTTGGAGATGATCCGCGAGCAAGCCCAGCGCACCCCCGAAGGACAGTGGGTGCGCGTGATTGGCGGCTGGTCCCCTTTTCAATTTGAGGAGCGGCGCTTCCCCAGCATTGCCGAACTCAATGCAGCCGCCCCAGAGACCCCGGTTTTTGTGCTCTACCTCTACAGCCGCGGGTTTTTAAACCAGGCCGGCATGGATGCCCTGGGCATCGACGCCAACACGCCGGACCCCGCCGGAGCACGCTATGAGCGCGATGCCGAAGGCAACCCCACCGGCGTGCTCATTGCCGACCCCAACCCCACCATCCTGTACTCCACCATTGCCCAGCTGCCGCATTTAACGGCCGAGGAACAAATCAACTCCACCCGGCAGTTTTATGCAGAGCTCAGCCGTTTTGGCATGACCTCTGCTATTGACGCTGGCGGTGGCGGCCATGTCTTTCCCAAAAATTACACCGGCAGTTTTGCTCTGGCTGAACTCGGTGAACTGCCGCTGCGCGTGTCCTATTACCTCTTCCCGCAAAAGCCGGGACGCGAAGCTCAGGACTTTCGCGACTGGATGACCATTACCGTTCCCGGCATGGACGATCATGACGCTCTTCATCACGGCTTTGAGATGGAGGGCGGCGGCGAGTTTTTGGCTTGGTCGGCAGGCGACTTTGAAAACTTTATGGCCGATCGCCCCGAACAAACCCAGGCCATGGAGCGTGATCTGGAAGAGATCATGAGCGACCTGGTCAAGAACCGCTGGCCCTTCCGCATCCATGCCACATATAACGAATCGGTATCGCGCATTCTGGTGGTACTGGAGAAGGTCAACCAGCGCACCCCTCTAGCGGGCCTGCGCTGGGCCATCGACCATGCAGAAACCATCTCCAAGAAGAACATCCAGCGAATCCATAAGCTCGGCGGCGGCATCGCCATCCAAAGCCGCATGGCCTTTGCCGGGGAGTACTTTCAGGAGCGCTACGGGGAGCGGAAAACGGGTAACGCCCCCCCGTTGCGTGCCATGCTCGATGTGGGTCTGCCGGTGGGAGCGGGCTCCGATGCCACGCGGGTTTCCAATTACAACCCTTGGACAGCATTGGCCTGGCTGATTACCGGCCAAAGCATGGGCGGCACGCCGCTGCTGAACGAGAAAAACCAACTCAGTCGCGCCGAGGCCTTGTATCTCTACACCGTAGGCAGCGCCTGGTTTTCCAGCGAAGAGGACCAAAAAGGCCGTTTGGCGCCCGGTCAATTTGCCGACTTTGCCCTGCTATCCAAAGACTACTTTGACGTGCCCGAATCCGAGATCACAGGTATCGAATCGGTTCTCACGGTCGTGGGCGGCCGGGTGGTGCATGCCACCGATGCCTACCAACAGCTGGCACCGCCCAAGCTCGAAGCTGTGCCGGAGTGGTCACCCGTGCGTCACTTCGGTGGCCATTACGCCCCCTGATCGAGCACGCGCATGAGGCCGTTATTCAGCCATGGAAGCCTGCTCTGCGGGCTCCTTCTTAACGCATGCGCCATCCAGGGGCCGGATAATCTGCAAGGCTCCAGGCTGGCCTACAACAGCGCCATCCAGCAGAGTGAACAGCGCGAACTCTTGCTGAACTTGGTGCGCTTGCGGCATGCCGAAGAGCCCGAGTTTTTGGCCGTCAGCGGCATCTCCACGCAAATGCAGTTTGAGGCCAGCATGGGCACTGGGGCGGAGCTATCGGATGAACCCACGCTGTATTCTCCTGGCGTGCAGCTGCGCTATTCCGAGTCCCCCACAATCACCCTGACACCCCAGCGAGACCAGGAATTCACGCGTCAGCTGTTGGCCCCCATCGCCATTGATGTGATGTATTTGGCCCATCGCGAGGGCTGGAGGCTGTCGACCGTGCTGCAGCTCGTGGTGGAGCAGCTCAACCAGTTGCCCAACCCCGCCGATGCCAGCTCCAGCGCCCAGACGCCGTTCGGCGCAGTGAGCCAGGCACTGGAGCACTGGCAACAGCAAGGTGTACTAGATATCGCCGTGGAGCAAAGGCTGGAGCCCGTGTCCACCGAGCTTCCGCGGTCGAGCCTGGGGCTGTCGGACCATCTTGCCGCGCTCGAAGCTGGCTATCAGCTTCATTACAACGACCGAAGCGACGCGTTTCGCATCATGCGGCCGGTGCAACATTATTTCCTCGACATTCACCCAGAAGCCCGAAGTAATGCCACCTTGCAGAACCTTCTGGTCAGCCTCGGGCTACCGCAGGGCCTCACCGAGTATGAGATCGATCCAACGGGAGAGCGCTTTAGCCGCCCCTCTCCCGCCTTGCGAGTACGCACTCGATCTGTGCTTGGAGCCATGCGCTACTTGGCGCAATCGGTGCCCACTGACCAGCCGCTTGAGGGTTCTGGCTCGCCGCCCTTATTGAATATCACACGCTCGGCCCGGCAGCTCCCTGACGCGTCCATCAGCGTCCCCTATGGCGGTGACTGGTACAGCGTACACAGCAAAGATCGCAGCAGCCGAGAAACTCTGTCGCTGATGATTGCCTTGATGCGACTCAACCTCTCCGCCAGTGGGGCGCAGCATGTTCCCGTGCTGACACTGCCGGTGGCTCCCTAAACACGCTCGCAAACCACGCCATTCAGGCGGGATGGTCTCCCGGGTTCAGATTCAGAGCCGCGTTAGCCAGCATCCGCTTCGTCGTCTGGACTCGCCGCGATCCGGCTGGCTAAGCCCGCCAGGGTGAGCCCTCCCAAGGTCAATAAGGCGGTACTGCCACCGGCCGCCGTGGAAGCCAATCGACTACTGGCGCTGTCGTCGCCATCCAGCGCGCGCTGGTTGAAAGGCCCGGTGATTTCAAAGATTTCACCGCGAACTTCGTTACCATTCTCGTCTTCACGATGGCGTTTCGCCTGGCTGGCGATGTAGAGGCGAGTGCCAGAAGGGTCAAAAGCCGGGCCAGCCAGCTCGGAGTGCGGCACGGGGTAACGCAGGAAGGGAGCCACCGTGCGATCACGAGTGATCATCACCAGCTCCATATTGCCTCCATCTTCGGCCACGAAGAGGTCATGACTGAAGGGGTGCACGGTGATGTTGTCCACTCCGGTGAGCGGGGCGCTTTCGCCCAGTTCGGCAGCGTCGTAGATGATGTCGACACGCTCGGCGCGGGTGTCATAAGCCCAGACCCGGTTGGTGCCCTTGGTGGTGAAATACACGATTCCGCTGTCATACCAGCAGCCTTCCCCGCCTTTAAAGACCGCCGCCGTGGGGATTTGATAACGACACTCCAGGGGCAGACCCAGCGGGTTAGGCACCGTCATCCAGCGCACCGTGCCGGGCTGGGTTTCTTCTACGCTGCCGGTGACCTGATCCCAGGGGAAATCATGCGGGTCGATGATGGGCACCTGCTCCAGAATCTCGCGAATGGTGTCTGAGTAGGGCACGCGAACTTCGGGGTTATCCCCCACCACAGCCACTTGCAATTCGCCCACGGTCAAATCCGGCCGACCGCCTTCGGGCCATACCGCTGGAATAAAGCGAAAGAAGGCACCGTCGCCGGTATCTTCGGTGAGATAAATGGCCTTGCCAACAGGATCCACAGCCGCTGCCTCATGAGAAAACTGCCCCATGGCCGGCAAGCGCAGCGGTGGATTCGATCCCGTGGGGTCGCACTCGTAAACAAAACCCAGGAAGTTTTCCTCGCAGGACAACCAGGTCCCCCAGGGCGTGGCTCCACCGGCACAGTTGTTGTTGGTGCCTTGCAGCACCGAATAAGCGTCGATGACTTCGCCCTGGGCATTGAAGCGCACCGCGCCTACACCGCCCTGCTCGCCGCAGAAAGGGTTATCCAGGCCGTCTTGGCATTCGTCGGCCACAATGGGAATTTCGGAGTTGCTGGCGTAAATCCAGCCCCCGTCGGGCTGTGGAAACACGGCGCCCCCATCCGGCGCCCGATGCCAGACATAACTGGACTCCCCGCCATTGGCCAGTGGCACGCGGTCGTAGGCTTTGGCGATGCGCCGAGCGGTAAAGCCTGGCGGCAGGTACAGGCCGTTTTCATCCGGCCCGACGAGCTCACCGAAAGGATTGGGGCCGGGCTGACTGGGCGCCGCGTAGGCGTGCTTCCAAAAGTCTTGGCCCAGAGCAAAGGTGCCGGCAGTGGCCAAGCCGGCTTGCATAAATTGACGGCGTTGCATGGGGGAAATCTCGCAGCGGTTCTCAACCGAGCAGATTAAATGACCGGTATGACAAGCCTGTGTCAGAGAATGGCGTGGCAGCCAACCCAGCCCAGCCCAGCCCCCGGACGAAGTCTGCCAAACTTCATCCCAACAGATTTGGACACAGGAGCCACACAGATGGCACAAAAAGGCTTTGGTTGGAGTAGTTTTGGCGCACGCTGGATTTTTGCCGTACTGCTCGTGGTACTCACCTGGAACCCCACCGGGCCCTCTTGGACGCACTGGGCTCTGGGCGAACTGCGCAACTTTGATGCCGTTAAGGCACTAACTGGCGTTGCTCTCATTGCAGGCTGGACCATTTACCTGAGGGCGACCTGGCGCTCGCTTGGCCCGATTGGTGTCTTTTTGGTTGCGGCCCTGTTTGGTTGCTTGGTGTGGCTACTCTTCGACTTAGGCTGGCTTAAACGTGACTCGGTCCAAGCCATCGCCTGGGTGGCGGAAATTGGTGTCGCAACCCTCATGGCCGTCGGCATGAGCTGGTCGCATGTCCGTCGCCGGCTGAGTGGCCAGGTGGACGCTGACGATGTTGATGAATAGTTCTACTTAGCGGGGAGGTCTGCCCTTCCTCGCGCAAAAGAGGTACGATGCAGTTCCTGTTGAACACCTGTTCACATTGAGGCCACCTCCTTGAGGGTGACCATTCGCGACGTCATGCCCCACCGGCGACGTTGGGATTTGCTTTGAAGGGACAACACCCATGCATCAATACAAAGCGCCTTTGCGCGACATGAAATTCCTCTTGCACGAGGTTTTTGACTACGACAAGCACTACGCGGAGCTGCCTGGCGGTGAAGAATTCACCCCCGACATCGTCGATGCCGTGCTGGAAGAAATGGCGCGCTTTTGCGAGTCTGAGATCGCCCCGCTGAACCAAAGCGGTGACGAAGAAGGCTGCAAACTCGAAGACGGCAAAGTCACTACGCCTAAAGGCTTTAAAGAGGCTTACCAAGAGTTCAAAGAGGCCGGTTGGCCATCATTGTCCCACCCACCCGAATACGGTGGCCAGGGCATGCCCATGTCTTTGGGCCTGATCAAGCACGAGATCATTGCCACCGCGAACTGGTCGTGGAGCATGTACCCAGGCCTGTCCATCGGCGCCATGAACACCTTGTTCTTGCATGGCACCGAGGAGCAAAAAGACCTTTACCTGAAACCACTGGTGAGCGGCGAATGGATGGGCACCATGTGCCTGACCGAATCGCACTGCGGCACCGACCTGGGGCAAATGAAAACCCGCGCCGAACCACAGGCTGACGGCACCTACAAACTGACCGGAACCAAGATTTTTATCTCCTCCGGTGACCACGACATGACCGACAACATCGTGCATATCGTGCTGGCGCGCCTCCCCGATGCCCCTCCAGGCATCAAGGGCATTAGCCTGTTCATCGTGCCCAAAGTGCATGTGAATGCCGACGGCAGCCTGGGCGAGCCCAACAACGTCAGCGTGGGCTCCCTAGAAAAGAAAATGGGCATCAAAGCGTCCGCCACCTGCGTAATGAACTTTGATGGCGCTACCGCCTACATGCTGGGCAAGCCCAACAAGGGCATGGAAGCCATGTTCACCTTCATGAACACGGCCCGCATCGGCACCGGCATCCAGGGCATTGCACATACCGAGCTCTCCTTCCAGGGTGCTTTGGCCTATGCCAAAGATCGTCGCTCCATGCGCTCTCTCTCTGGCAAAAAAGAGCCCGAAAAACCAGCCGATGCATTGATTTACCACGCCGATGTACGGCGCATGCTGCTCACCCAAAAAGCCATCGCCGAAGGTGGCCGGGCCATGCTCTACTTCGCTGCCAAATACGCCGACAAAATGGTCAGTGGCGACGAAGAAGCCTGGAAAATCTTCGATGACAAGCTGGGCTTCTTGACCCCAATCATCAAAGGCTTCTTGACCGAGCTGGGCTATGAAGCGGCGAACCACGGCATGCAGGTCTTCGGTGGCCATGGCTACATTCACGAATGGGGCATGGAGCAAATCGTGCGTGATGCGCGTATTGCCACCCTGTACGAAGGCACCACCGGCATCCAGGCTCTGGACCTGCTGGGCCGCAAGGTCATCATCATGTCCCGCGGCAAGGCCGTGCCTGAGTTCACCGGCGAAATTCTGAAGTTCTGTGCTGCGCATAACCCAGTTACCGGCTCGCGGCGGCGCCGCGTTCTGCGCCGCTATGTGACGGCGCTGTCGTCGCTGGCAGTGAAGTGGAACTGGCTCACAGGCCGCGTGCTACTCAACGCGCGTAACGATCGCGATGCCGTCGGCGCCGCTGCCTACGACTTCCTAATGTTCTCGGGTTACGTGACGATGGGCTACTTCTGGGCCCAGATCTTGGAAAAGGCCTACGAGAAGCTGGAGCAAGGCGGCAATGAGCCCGCCGAGTTCTACAAGGCCAAGATTCGCACCGCCGAGTTCTATCTGGAGCGCATTCTGCCGCGCAACGAAGCCCATGCCGAAGCTATTTCTGCTGGCCCTCGCTCGACCATGAGCCTGGACAAGGATCACTTCGTCTTCGATTAAGTCTGCTGGCAACAACGGCCCACACAGATGTGCTGGAGTCTATGCATCAGCTTTGCCCCCGTCGGATGAACACCGGCGGGGGCTTTTTTCTTGACTCAGCAGCCACGGGAATAAAAACACGCGGTGGGCTGTGCGCCGGCAGCCCAGACCGAATCCCAATCCGACCCCGCCACCTGCGGCTCGGTTCCCTCACGGCCAACGCGGAAGACCGCAGCTGGTGGCAGCCAGATCAGACCATCCCGTGCGCGAGTCACAATTAGTCCATCGCCCCTGAAGCAGCTCAGGATGGGGAAAAAGTGCCCAGCCTGATCGGGATACAGCCCGCCAAAGCTATTGCTTCCGCATCCTCGAAATACTCCGCCGAACCTTTCTGAGCACAGCGGCAGGCTTGGCGCGGCGTCTAAGCCAGGGGCATCACAGTTACGCCGAGAATCGAGCCCCGCATTGAGTCGCAGCGTCAACGTTTGCGGGCAACCAAAGCCACGCCCACCAGGCATAACACCATTGCAAGCGGACTAAAGAAGATTGGGCCAATAATGAACTCCAGACCGTGTGGGAAGCCCGGGTAGACGCGCTGCGGCAAATAGATATCCCAGAAGCTCCAGTTCACCCACAGTTGTATGAGTGCCAGCCCTCCCAGAGCAGCCACGCCATAGTGAAACAGATTGGCCGCAGGTCGGTACCGGCTCAAGACCCACAAAACAATACCCAGGGCCAGCAAGGGCAAAAGAGCTGGAATGGCGCTGAGGGCGGGGTTATGCCGGGGCTGGGTGAGTTGCACTGCCAACGCTTGTGCGGATTCTCCTAAACCCATTCCATTGCGCACACCGCAAACAAAGAAACTTAAGAGCGGAATGACGAAGGTGAGTAATAGGCCTAGTGCAAGCACCTTGCCTATGCAGAGCCATGGGCCTTCCTGTGCTGGTTTTAACAAGCTTGTAGACATGATGAAGGCCCTCCAGAGATCGGCTTAGGTCACCAGATTAGACACAAAATGCTCAAGTCCATACCTCATCAAAACCAGTGCTAGCACCGACCAGCAATGCGCAGTCGGCGACTCGTGAGATGAGATAGGCGTGCGCTCAAAAGCCGACCGGTGGAGCCGGAAGCTGTTGAGCGACTCGCGAGCACAGGAACTTGCACGCAGTAGGTACAAAGAGTTCTATGACCTAAAAGGCATTTACTGTGAGGGCTGAATGTAAAGTGCGCAGTTTCACGCGTGGCCCTTCAGACCTTGCATCTGTGAATCCGAAGCGTATGCTGCAAAGCCTTAGGCCATTCTTAGGTGCCTAAAGCGCAGTCACTTTGCAAGAACGGGGACCATAGTGATGAGATTTTTCAGCCCATTAATCGCGATCGCCTTGATGGCCACCGGCATCGCAGACGCCGCGCCAAAAGATGAGGCGGCACAGACCTTTAAGCAAGTGATTGAGCTACTGGATGCTGGAGATCTGCCTGGGGCCTTGGACGAAGCCCGCTTCGGCGTGCAGCAGCTGGAAGCTGCCAGTCAAGATTTGGAGACCGCGCACTTCAAAGATGAGGTCATGGGATACGCAGGCGGCGATCTCGATAAAAACAACGCGATGGGTATGCGTATTACCGAACGTAGCTACACCAAGGACGGCAACACCATTACCGTCACACGTATGGCTGGATCTGCTCAGGGCGCCATGGCGGGCTTGGGCATGCTGGCGCAAATGGGCGCCATGGGCGGAGGGCGTCCCGTACGCGTCGATGGCCGTAAGGGCACGCTAGTTGAAGACGGCGGGAATACCAACTTGTTCATCAATATGAACAGTGGCGGCTCGCTAAGCTTCGAGTCAGACGATGTTGATGGTGACACCGTCATCAACTTCGCCAAAGAATTCCCGATTAAAGAATTGGACGAAGCTGGAGCCTAGCGAGCCCCACCAGCCTTGACGGACTCGTCATGCATTGAGGCGCTCAGCGTTCAGCAGGGCGCCTAAATAGAGTCGCCATGAGGACTTCGAACCAGATCGTGACCAAGCCAAGTTGATTGAGCTATTCGGCAATGCGACCTTGAGCCTTCACACAGCGCATTCATGGGGCAATTCGGTCTCAACTTTTCCCCAATGGGCACTGCCCAGCGTCAAGCCTGAACTCAGGCCTTTTCAGCCAACAAGGGCTCGATATCCTTGGCCAGGCTTTCGGGCTTGTCCACAGAGCCGTAACGGCCTACAACTTCTCCATTGCGGTTGACCAAAAACTTGGTGAAATTCCATTTGATGCCCTCGCTTCCAAGCAAGCCCTTTTGGCTGGACTTGAGCTCCTGATAGAGCGGGTGTGCTTCCGGCCCGTTGACTTTGACTTTGCTGAACATGGGAAAACTCACGTCATAAGTCAGGCTGCAGAACGATTGAATTTCTTCTTCACTGCCCGGCTCTTGGCTGCCGAATTGGTTGCAAGGAAAACCAAGCACCGCTAGGCCCTGATCTGCATATTTTTTGTGCAGTTCTTCCAAGCCTTTGTACTGCGGAGTAAAGCCGCACTTACTGGCGACGTTCACGATGAGCAGCACTTGGCCGCGAAATTCCTCAAGCGTGGTGTCCCGGCCGTCAATGGTGGTCACCGCGTGCTCGTAAATGCTCATAGGCTCGTTCCTCAAGTGTGTAGCCCCATCTTACGGGCTTTGGCGCATACTTGGATGCTAAAGCGCCTTGGGCCTTAGGGAACTGCTAGTCTTCGCCGCTAGGTATCATTGGGCGCGCGAATCCATGATGGAATGCGCCATCACCGGATAAACAGATCTGGGGACCGCGCGGGGAGAGTACGTGACTGGAATTTTGATCAGTATTTGCGCCATGGGCACCCTGCTGACATTGGCCGCAGACCATTACCAACGCAAGCACTGGGAGTGGTTGGGAAAGCCCATGGCTGCGCTCAGCTTTATTTTCGCCGGGCTGCATTTCGGAGCCTTGGACAGCCATTACGGGCAATGGATTCTTGGCGGACTGATTCTGGGAGCTGTAGGCGACGTGCTGCTGATTCCACCAGGTACCGGCAAAGCCTTCCTCGGCGGCATGCTCGCCTTCGCCTTGGGCCACGGCCTCTATGTGGTGGGATTCGCGCAGTGGCCACTCAATCTTGAGGTGATGCTCGCGGCCACCCTTGGTATGGCCTTATTTGCAGCGGGTGTACTGCGCTGGCTGATGCCTCATGTGGGGCCGGATTTTCGCCTGCCTGTAGTGGTTTATCTGCTCATCATTAGTGCCATGGTCGTGGTGGCCGTAGCCGCAGTATGGGCCGGCGCCAACCCACTCATACTGCTGGGCGCATTGGCCTTTGCCCTGTCCGACATTTCCGTTGCGCGGCATAACTTTGTACGTGCCACCCCCATCAACCGTCTCTGGGGCCTGCCCTTGTATTTTGCCTCGCAGTTCATTATCGCTGCCTCGGTGCAGCCCTGAACGGATCGAGGGTTACCGTGACATTACATGCGCGTAAGTCTCAAGAGTTTCTCGAGCAACATCTCTCCATGTCCGGCTCCGAATGTCTGCTTGGGCCGATTCCGACACCCGTCCTTCAGTAGCCATCAATGCCCTAATTCCACTCGCCAAGCTTGATATGTCGTACGGATCTGCAAGAATCGCGTGGCCCGCAGCCGCCTCTTCAGTCGCCACACCTCGACTTGTGAGAACTGGCGTGCCACATGCCAAAGCCTCTCTGACTGGCAACCCATAACCTTCGAAGGTTGAGGGGAAGCAAAAACCCTGCGCGGCCGTTAATAGCGCCGGCAAAAGCCGCTGGGGTACATAGTTTAGGAAGCGCACTTGCTCAGAGGAGCCTAGTTCCGCGATCAGCTGACGCAGTACTCGCAGTTGATCCGGCTTTTGCTTCCCAGCAATCACCAAGGGCATGGAAGCGTCAGCCTCGGCATGCGCCTGCAGGAGTCGGTGCAGGTTTTTGTTCGGGCGCCCCTGCCCCATAAAAAGCAAAAATTGCTCGGGAAGACCATACTTTCGACGGACTTCAAACACCGCTTCCTCAGACGCAGGCTGAAACTCGGGATCCACTGCCAGGGGTATGACACTACTGCGATCTTGCGCGCCTGGCACTAGATCACACAGATGGCGGTGCGTGAAATGGCTGACACAAATGACGTGATCGGATCGAGTGACATACTCCAGCCTCGCCGCCTTTTCCGCTGCGGCAAGGTTCTCATGATCCCTTAGGGCGTACAGGTCATGCACGGTCGCCACCTCATATTGAGATCGCCAACGCGGGAAAATGCAATTCGTTGTATGCCATAACAACGGCGGCTGCCGCGGCGCTGAGGCGCCGTACCAGTGCCCCTTAAGGTGCGGCGAACGAAGATACCACCGATAACTGCGACGCAACGGATACCAGAACGCTGCTTCCTCATTGCTGTTCAGCTCGCCGATCGAGGTTCCCAAACATTCTATGTAGCGCGCGACACCCGCCGGATGAGCGCGCAACAACGCCCCAGCCTCAATGGCTATTCCAGGTCTAGCAGACATCGCGGCTCAAGAGCCCAGCAAGCGCGCGAAGATGGTGTCTAACTGATCGTCCGAAGAATAATCAATGACGATTTTCCCGCCGCCATTCGCCACAGGCTTCAATGCCACCTTGGCGCGCAGACGCTCTGCAAGCCGATCACGCTGCACTAGACTGCGGTCATCGAGCTTGGCCGGAGCCGGCCGCCCAGGAGTCGGGAGAGCCGGCTGGGACAGTCGCCTCACCAGCCCTTCTGTCTCGCGCACCGACAAGCGGTCTTGTTGAATCTGCGCCGCAAGCGCTTCTTGATCAGCCGCATCCAATGCCAGCAGGGCTCGGCCATGACCCATTTCAATCAACCCATGACGCAATAGGTCTTGCACCGGCTCGGCCAAGTTCAGTAAGCGCAGCATGTTGCTGACCGACGCTCGGGAACGCCCCACGGCTTCTGCACATTGCTCATGGGTAAGACCCACTTCGGAAATCAACCGCGCCAGGGCATTGGCTTCGTCGATGGGGTTAAGCCCCTCACGCTGAATGTTCTCAATGAGGCCAATGGCCAGTACGGCTCGATCCTCGAGCGAACGCACCAGAGCGGGGATGGTTTTGAGCCCCGCCAAGCGAGCCGCCCGCCAGCGCCGCTCGCCGGCGATAATCTCGAAGCGGTTCGCGCGTGTTGGCAGCGGGCGCGCCACGATGGGCTGCACCACACCTTGAGCTTTGATCGACGCTGCCAGTTCCTCCAGGGCACCGCTGTCCATCACCTTACGCGGCTGCAGTGCTCCTGGCTGTAACTGATCCAACTCTAGCTCTACCACTTCTTCGGTGGCCGCCAGGTCGGTTTTAGGTGCGCTGCTGTCTTCAGCCTGCGGTTTCACCAAATTGAGGCTGTCTCCCAGCAGGGCATCCAGGCCCTTACCTAAGCCTTTGCGACTCTTACTCATGCTTGTTTTGCTTCTCGTCTAGACAGCTCACCGGCCAGGGCAATGTAGGCTTTAGCGCCGGTCGAGCGCGGGTCATAGGCCAACACCGGCTCGCCATGACTAGGCGCTTCCGCCAAGCGCACATTCCGTGGGATTACCGTACGCAGCAATGCATCATCAAAATGCTTGCTTAATTCCAAGGACACTTGCCGCGATAGATTGCTGCGGGGGTCATACATCGTGCGAAGAATGCCAGCGATCTGCAAGCGCGGATTCACACTTTGTCGAATCTGGCCAATCGTCCGCACCAAACTGGATAGACCCTCCAGTGCGTAATACTCGCACTGCATTGGAATCAGCACACCATCGGCCGCTGCCAATGCATTCACGGTGAGCATAGACAGCGAAGGAGGACAGTCCAATACGACCACGTCGTAGTCCTCGCGCACACTGTTGAGCTGCCGGGCGAGTACACCACTCGCCTGATCTTGCTGCTTCAGGTGCACTTCGGCTGCGGTCAGGGTGTCGTTAGCACCGAGCACCCACAGAGACTGGGTTTCACTGGCCTGGACAGCATCAGCCATGGCGCATTCGTCGCTCAGGACCTCGCAAGCTCCATTCTCCAATGCGTGCTTATCCACACCCACACCCATCGTGGCATTGCCTTGGGCGTCAAGGTCGATCAACAGCACGCGTCGGCGCATCGCAGCAAGGGCGGCAGCCAAATTAACACTCGTGGTGGTTTTGCCCACGCCACCTTTTTGGTTGGCAATGGCATAAATCTTCATGCAGCCGGTTCCATCTGTAGAGGCTTAGCAGGCGACTCTGCCGCCCGCTGCAAGACAACAACCGAGCGCTGTGCAGACAGACCCGGTACTTGCAAGGGGCAAATTGTATAGCGCCACATGCTCTCGTCGAGCGCACTCAGCTCCTCTTCGACCCCGGGCCCCTTCAGCGCCAGCATCCGTCCACCCGGCGCCAAACGCGCCTCAACCAGCTCCAGCATGCAGGTAAGGCCAGCGAAGGCCCGGCATGTGAGGTAGGGAAATTGCTGCGGTACATCCTCAATTCGGGCATGGATAGCGCGAAAATTGCGCAAGCCCAGCAATCGAGCCACATGGTTTTGGAAGGCCACTTTGCGCGTGCGGGCATCCACACTGGTGACCTCCAGCTGAGGATCGAACAAAGCCCAAATCAGGCCCGGCAAACCGGCTCCACTACCGATATCACACACCGCGCCCAGAGGCTGGCGTGGCAGAGCCGCCAAGCTATCCAGAATATGCTTGGGCACCACCTCCTCCGGCGCGGTGATCGCCGTGAGATTAGTTTGCCGGTTCCAGCGCAGCAGCTCCTCTACATAAGTCTGTAGAGCCTGCAGGTGCCATGGCTCAGCAGGACGTTGCAGCTGTAGCAAACCCTCCTTGAGGGCTTGCAAGGCAGCATTATTCACCCAGCGTAGGGTCGAGGCGTTGAACGGCCTCGGTCTGAGCTTGGCGCGCCTCGATAAGGGGCAAGTACACCTCTTCCACCTTATCCCGGCGCACTTTCAGCGTGGGCGTGACCATGCCGTTGTCAGGTGTCCACTCGTCGGCGCAGACAAAGAGATGCGCAACACGCTCATGTGCTTCCAGTTCTGGGTTGATCTCTTCCAGGGTTTGCACAAGGTCGGCGCGTGTTTCCTCCCAGGGCCGCGCTGCCGCCTCGGGGCTCAGCACCAACACTGCGATGGGCTGTTTCATCCCCGACCCCATCACGCAGATCAAATCGATGCTGCTGTTCCGGCCAAAGGCACCTTCAATAGGTGCCGGAGCCACATATTTGCCCTTGAGCGTTTTGAAGATTTCCTTCACCCGCCCGGTGATGTAGAGGTGACCGTCGGCATCTACATGCCCCTTGTCGCCGGTGCGCAGCCAGCCATCGTCGAGGGTTTCGGCGGTTTTTTCGGGGTTTTTGTAATAACCCATCATGGTCGCCGGACCGCGGGTGAGGATTTCACCGCTGTCGTCGATGCGAATCTCACATCCGGGCATGGCCTCGCCCACCGAGCCGGGCTTCAAGCGCCCTGGGCGAGTCGCGGTAGCGTAGGCCAAATTCTCGCTCATGCCATAGCCCTGGAGGATGGGAATTCCCAGCCGCGAGAACCAGTTCTGCACCTCTAGGGGTAAAGGGGCCGCTCCAGAAATGGCCTGCCGAACCCGGTGCATCCCCAAGGCCTTGCGAATTTTACGCTTGATCAGGCCGCCCAGAAGCGGAATGGACAACAGGCGATCCAGCTTATGTTGAGGCATTTTCGCCAGCACACCCGCACGCAGCTTGTTCCACACCACGGGAACAGCAAAGAAACGGGTTGGCGCCACTTCTTGTAGCTGTTCGGCAAAGCGGTCAATGCTTTCTATAAAGCTGATTGACCCACCGCTATACAAACTCATTCCTTCCACAATGCCGCGCTCGGCAATATGGGCCAGGGGCAAATACGAAAAGAAGACCTCGTCCGGCTGCATGTTAAAGGCTGCAACGGCGTTGCTCGCCGCAAACGCCGAGGCGCCGTGACTCAGGGCAACGCCCTTGGGCTTGCCCGTGGTGCCAGAGGTGTACACCAAAGTCCACAACTCGTCCAAAGCCGGCTTGGGCTCGCCTTGCAAAGGCTCGTGCGCGGCCAGCAGCTCAGCCCAGGCATGTTGCGCCGCTGGCGCGTCGGCATAGGGCAAGCTGATTGTGATGAGCCCCTCCGGAATCCCGGCCACAATCCCGTCTTGGCCGAGGATGGGCCCCAGGAAGATAGCTTTGGCTTCGGAGTGCTCCAACACATACCGTACGGCATCCGTTGCTTGCTTGGGATAAATCCCCACGCTGACTAAACCCGCCGCCGTAATCGCCTGATCGGCCATGACCCAATGCGCAGAGTTACGCGCCGCAATGGCAACTTTATCCCCAGCCTGCAGGCCCAGAGCTTGCAGTGCCGCTGCCATACGCCGAACCTGGTCGCCGACCTCAGCCCAAGTGTAGTCACGGTACTCGCCCGGCCCTTGGGGTTGGCGTAGGTATACCTTTGTGGGTGCCGTCCGCTCCCAATGATAAAAGCGTTCTGTTGGTGTGCTCAGTTGCGCATTGCTCACGATATTCCTCTCCCCAAGGGTCTTCGGCGGCCAAGAATACCCAATGCGTAGCTTTTTAGCCGCGCCGCCCGCCGGCTTGGACCATCGGAATCACATTCCTACCCTGCCCTGGACGGGTCACACCGCGGTCTTTGAGGCGTTGCAGGCAGGCCTCAAAAGTGCGACTAATCACCGTGGTATTGCGAATGCGCTCAATCGATGGCCAGGTACGCCGCTCACCCTCGCGAATGAAGCGCTGAATATCCGCATCTGAGGGGTTAGCCATAACCTGGAGCAGTTTCTTGGCCGGCTGCTTGGGGAAAATGGTGATGTCCCCGCTGTAGCGCTGGTTCGTGATCGCATGCAGCTTTTCCACAACGCGGCCCAAGCCCTCTGGGTCCATGTGGTCGCGCGCGGTTTCCATCACATGCTTGCTGTACACCTGGAAGCTGGAGCGCGCCAGCTCTGCTGCGAAGGCCCCTACTCCGCGCCCCCGTGCATGCCGCTTACGCTCGGAACGCATGAACGGAACCACATGAGGATTGGTTTGGCTGACGATGTAGTGGTTGACGTTGTGTAAACGGGCCAAACGCAACATGGGCAAGTCAGCGCGCAATGACCCGTCCTGCCATTTCTGGCTGGGCATATAGCCAATCGTGTCGCCAGCGTAACTTTTCGCCAGCAGACTCACGGCAGGGAAAACACCGGGAATAGAACAGCTCGCCAGAGACGCGCGGCGCATCAATACATTAGGCGCGGTCAGGTAGTTCAGCAGGCGGCCTTGCTGGTGGGAGTCCACCGGCGAGACCGTAATTCCCACAATGCGGCGGGTACGCTCGAAGGCTTCTTCAAAGGTGTATTCGCCCATATTGGCTGCCAAACAGGATTCCAGCTGCACCGGGTCCATAAATGCTTTGCGTTTCCAGGCCGTGCGCAAATCCACCGATCGCCACGCCTCTAGGAATAGGGCTCCGGGATCAAAGGCTTCATCAAGCTCGGCGTCCGTACGAGTCCCAATTGCCCCCGCAATAATGGAACCAGCAGAGGATCCCGTGAGCACCCTGGGCAGTAAGCTTTCCCCCCACAGCGCCTTAATGACGCCGAGGTGGAACATGCCCAGGGTCGCGCCACCAGAGAGCATCATGGCGCTACGGCCAAATGCCGAACCCGTACGCTTAAAGAAGAGGACCTTAGCGTGCTCGGAAAAGTCCTCAAAATCGTTGTCGCAAAGATAGTTCAGACAAATCGCGACTTCGTGGAGGTAGCTCTCGAGCAAGATTTTGGTGCCACTACGCGCATGCATGTACAGGCGCGGATTGGCGATGTTGCCCAAGTTCCCGTGCAACCCTTCGTGAAGCACGTAAACCAACTCGCGAACACGATGTTCCTCGCGTAGCCGGCGTAATTCTTCCAGCCGTGCCCGAATCAGCCGGTAGTCATATTCGCTGGAGCGGTCGTCATGGCGCCAATCGGCCATGCCATCACGCTCATCGAGCTCTGCACCTATGGCGAGCCAAGTTTTGTAGTCAGACGCGTTGCGCCAGTCTCGCTCGAGTTGTTTGAACCGTTTTCCAGGGGCCATATGGCGTCTTTTGCTACTGAAGTTATCCCCTGCAAGCATACCGAATGCCGCGAGCGCTGCCTGAAGCGAAGAGACGATGGGGCCCTCCCGCAGAGCTGGACGGCTCCACGTCGAAGGCTGTAAGAGCAAAACTCTAGCGGCTGGGGATCGATAACCACTGCCCTGAGCGAATTTGATTGGGATTGGAAATCTTGTTGTGGCGCACGAGGCTGCGAGTGCTCAAACCATACTGTCGGGCAATGCCCTCCAGGGTTTGGCCAGGCCGAATCCGGTGCCGTGTAGCGGCCAGGGCTTGAGCATCGTCGGCATCCGCCACGATCCGCAGTTTTTGCCCCAGGCGCACCAGATCAGCATCGCGCAGATTATTGTCACGCTTGATCTGCGCCACACTCGTGCCATAGCGCTGCGCAATGCCGCTAAGCGTGTCGCCCAAGCGCACCCGGTAGTCCACCACCCGCGTGCGCGAGCCGCTTTGAATTCGCAGGCGCTGGCCCGCCTGCAATCGATTCGCGCTACCAATGTTGTTGTCGGCCATGAGGGTGCTCACGCTGGTGCCATAGCGCCGCGCGATCTCCCAGAGTGTTTCCCCACGCTGAACCCGGTGATATCTCGGGGGCGCAGCAGCTTCTCGGCTGCCCGTGGGAATGCGCAGCAATTGGCCGACGCGAATAAACGAGGCCGAACGAAGATTGTTGGCACGCATAATCGCGGCGGTGGAGGTTCCGTAACGGCGGGCAATCACACTCAGCGCATCGCCCCGACGAACTTTATAGGTGGCGAAGTAGGAGCGTTGCCGACTGTGGCGCAAGCCAGATGGCAGATTGCTAATTGCGCGTGCCATGGCAACACCACGCCCGGCAGGCATACGAATCACCTGCCCTTCGGGCACGTACAGGCCGTCTTCGCGCACAGCCCTGGAGAAGGAGGGGTTGTAGAAGCGGAACTGCTGCTGATCCAGACCAGAAATGCGCTCCAAAGTAGACCAGGCGATGAACGCAGGCGTTGTCACTTCATCGAAGCGAATCGGCTCCGCTCGCGCAATGGGTCCAAAGATCTGCGTCGCAGCCTGCTCCGACTCTAGCGCCGCCAAAAACGACACGTAGAAGTTCTTGGCCGCAAAGCCCCAACGTGGCCCATCCCATTCGTCGATGAATTCCACCAAGGACAGAAAACCCGTTTCCTCGCGCGCGCGCGCCAAACCATTCCGCCCATAGTTATAAGCGGTCACCGCTAAAGGCCAATCTTGGAGTAAGGCATAGTCGTCGCTCAGATGCCCAGCCGCGGCATGCGTAGAAAACCACGGGTCCCGGCGTTGATCGGCAACCTCGTCGTAACGCATGTACATGCGGGCGCTACCGGGCATGAACTGCCAGATGCCCGCCGCCCCCGAGCGCGAGTACGCCTGCAGATTGAAACTAGACTCTACAAAGGGCAGTCGCGACAGCAAGCGCGGCAAGCCTTTTTCGGCAAAGACCTGCTCAATGTAGGGCAGAAATTGCCCCGAATCCTGCAGCGCCTGAGCAAAGGTCTCGCGGAGTCCACGTTGGGCGCGCACCCATTCGGCCGCACGCTCAGCCTTGGCGGTGAGATCGCCAGGCAACGGCCTCAGCAATAAAGCCAGACGACGGGCCTCAGCGCTTCGCTCCGCAGCCGGTAGCGTGCTGGCAAGCTCCAATAGCGCTGTTCGCAGCCGTTCCTTCTCCTGTTCCACCTGCTGCCGCCTAAAGGCGCGGTACAGGTCTTCGTCGTCGAACTGTGCTGCGGCGTCACTCAAGTCCAGTACTTTGTAGATCACATTGAGGTGATCCGGATGATGAAAAACCACCTGGTGAATGCTGTACCGGGTGTAGATGGACTTCCAAAAATCCACGGCAATGCGCAGCTGCGGAGGACGGGGAAAGGGGTCATCCGGAACTTGCGCCGAAGCGCAAACCGACCACATCAACAAGCCACCCATGAGGGCCAGTAGAAATCTGAGCCATCGTCCTGCGTTTTTCATGCGGCGATTCTAGCCCGCGCAGCCGCAGTGCCGCACAACAACCCTTCCCCGAAAAAGGCTCGTCGCGGTCTAGCCGAAGCTTTGGCAGGGTCGTCTATTTGAGGGTGCACACCCGCACTCGGCAGAAGTCGCACTCAAGCCAACCGGGCTTGACGGACGCACCCTCGGCGCTAGGCTCGCTGGCCTGAGGCTCGCTGCGGAAGACCATCGTGTCACGCCGGCCAGATCTTGCGTAAGGCGCCGCAGGAACCCTGCGCAGCAAAAAAAAAACGGGAGCCGAAGCTCCCGTTTTCATCTGGCGTGACTTCTACGGTCACGCTGCGTACTGAGGGCTTAGTGCCGCGTGCGACGCGCGCGTAAGCCAAGCAGAATCAGCATCAGCAATGCCCCACCACCCAGGGCGCCACCCTTGGATCCCAGGGACCGTGCGGGTGCCTCGCTGCCGGTGCTTACACGCTCGGCAAACTCGTACAACTTGACGCCACGACCGAAGGTCCCGGCAAAAAGCTTGCGGTCATCGCCAGGTTGGATCACCAACTGGTTCACCGGCACGTTCTCCAGGTCGCCTAACGGAGCCCATTCGCTGCCGTTCAGGTCCGACGAGATGAACACACCCAGGTCGGTGCCCACGATCAGCTGATTACCACGCTTGACGATGGTAGTCACCGGTGTGTTGGGCAGGTTGCCGGAAATATCGACAAAGCTTTCACCGGCATCCAGAGATTTGAACACGTGCCCGTCGCCGAGGTTCTCGGTTTCATCCAAATAGCCGCCGGGTTGAATCCAGCGTGCGGTGGAGTAGCCACCCAGGGTTACATACACCTCTTCCGGGTTTTGCGCGTCCATTTCAATGCCGTGGATGAAGCGATTCGGTAGCCCCGCCATGCTGGCCTGGTGCCAGCCTTCGGAGGTGCCCTTACGCGGAGCAGCATCGCCGCCAACATTGGTGGCCAAACCACGCTGGAAGGGCGTGCTACCAGCCAAGTTGGAACAAGGACCACACCAGCCGGTGTAGATGTTGGCACCTTGGACATCAATCGCCCGGTAGCGCACCACATGCTCGGCGCCGGTTGCTTCGTCCACGCCCAAGTCGAAGAGCTCAATCCAGCTGGCGCCGGTGGATGCATCTAGGGTCGAAGCCACTTTGGAGCCCACGGCCACCAAGTGATTGGCGTCCTCAGGGTCCATCATGAAGGGCCCCAGGAACTGGCCCGAACCGATTTCCGCATCCGGAGCGATGTTGGTATGCGAACGCCCGCCGTTAGTAGTCCGGTTAATGTTCACACCCGGCGTTTGCACATAGGCCACCGCGGAGTTGTCCGGATCCACCGCCGTCCAGACGCCGTCACCCACGTAGGTACGGATTTGGCGGCCGGTGCCTGGCTCAATAAAGCCCGAGGCGTTGTCCTGCAAGCCGTAGTACAACTTGCCGTCCTTGGCCACGCTGATGCCGTAGTTCATCAGCGTGTAAAAGCCTTGGTTGGCGCCGTCGCCCCACTTGGAGTTATCGAAGTCGTCGGTAATGGGGTTGCCGGAGTACTGCTTGTATACACCGCCATCACCACCGGCAATCAGCCATACACCACCGCGCTGAGGATCCGGAATGAAGATGCCGTCATGCTGGTCGGGGTGAGTGGTGGTGCCGTTGATGAAGCCGTCATAGAAGGGGCAAACCGGCGCAGGAGGACCGATGTTCCCAATCAGGAAGGCACAGGTTTCTCCGGCGAAGTAAGTACCAAAGACTTCAAAGTCGAAGGCCGGCAGCTGCTCAGCCACACCCAACACTGGCACCAGGCTGCTTGCAGCCAAATCATTCAGCGCGGCGTTTAAGCCAACTTCGTCCGCAATACTGTCCACCAAATCATCGACCACAGGCGCTGGCGGCAGACCAGAGAGCGTATTTTTCCAGATCTCTTCCATCCCAAAGGCCACCCGCGTAGGTGCGTTCAGGACCAGGTCAGTTTGCGTGGGGTCGGGCTGAATCCAAAGGTCATACCAGGCCTGGATACCCGCGCTGATACCCAATGCCACCACCGCCGACAGCGAGGACCCATTGACCACCGAGGTATAGGCCAGCTGAATATCGTCCGCCAGACGTGTCCAGGAGCTACCGAAGTCGGTTGAGACGTACACGCCGTTAATGGAGGTCGGGCTGAATCCGCCAGCCAATGTCTCGCAGATAAAGCGCGGATCACCATCTGGGAATTGTTCGCACTCCAGGGGCAGTGAAGGAGACTCTTCATCCAACGGAATGTCCAGAACCGGAATGCCGCCATTCAGCAACACGGCATCCTGCACGATGGCGTACACGATGTTGTGATCCTGCTCAGGGCCAATAACCGGCCCCAATTCGATGCGCCCAATACGTTCTTGCGGAGCAAAACCGATAGGAGGAATACCACCCAATGCTGGAATAGCCGGGCTGTCCACACGCACAAAGGTGCCAGGCTCCCCGGTTTGCGAGCGATACAGGCCATTACCTGGTGCTTGTGGCGTGCCGTCGGCATAAGTCGCTGTATTACCACCGCGGTAACCCACTGCGGCTAACACGGCACAACCCTCCGGCGCGCACTCGACGAAGCCCAGACCGGCTGTGTTGACGCCGCCAGGCTCTTGGACAACCACATCGGAAATCACATTGGCCAGCTGACAGGGGCCGCTCGCCTCTTCATTGCCTGCGCACTCTTCCGAGACCGGCAAATTGACATTGACGTAGGACTCGCCGCCATCAATGGAACGGTACAAGCCACGGTGCGTGGCCGCGTAAACGATGTTGGGGTTGGCTTGGTCCACAGCGAGGGTGCTGGCACCAACGCCTTCGGGCAGGCCGGCGGATTCATTCCAGGTCGCGCCCAGATCATCCGACCAGTAGCCACCCAAGCCCACGTAGGTGTTACCGCCCTGCACCATCTCGCCGGTCAGCGCCAGCAGGCGGCCGCCTTGCCAGGTGGTCCAGGCCACAGCCGAGGCAATGGTGGTGGGCATGTTCTTGCCAAGATCCACCCAGAAGTCGGCCAGAGTGCCCACATCGCCGTCGACCGCTTCGCTCATCCAGATACCACCGGTACCCACGGCCGCAAACAGACGCATGTTGGCTTCATCGTAGGCAAAGTCATCAACACGACCCGCCACCGACGGAATCCCGTCGCGGGAACCGTCAACAAACTCCTGTAGGGAAATCTGCGGGCCTTTGCCGTAGTTGCTCCAGACGCCATCCGCATTCGCGACTTTGCTCTGCAGCGACTTCATCTGCGCTTTTTGCTTCACAGCCGCTTTGAGAGCACCCGGCGGGATCTGCTCGACCCCTTGATTGCGTGCCGCCAGAGATTCGTCGATCTCCGCCATAGACTCGGGCAGTCTGTTGTAGGCACAGGCCTGCTCGCCATACTCAGCGCGAATGCGCTCGACCTGAGCTGCAGGAAGATTGGGGTTAAATTCGCGGGCATAGGCCACCGGGTCCATCAAGTGATAACCGGGGGGACAATCTTCCGCGCTCAGCTGCGCTACGGTGGTTGGCTCGGCTTGAAAAGCCTGCCAACCCAGCACGGCCGCCGTCGCCGTCAGTGCAGTGACGGCAACTAGGCTTTGCGTTTTCATTTGGTAAATACTCCACTCCAAGGGGGAACACGCGACAGCCTCATGCGGCCGCATGTCGAACCCAGGAGCATAAACCGTGCCGGCCTTGGGTAACAGTGGCAATTTTCTGCCCCCGCCGCCAGCACACCGTCACATAGGCCTTAAAGCCAGCGTTTTGACGGCACTGAAAACCCCATCAATTACACGAACTCTTTGAGTGGCTGATCCAGCGCCTGCGCCACAACCGCATTCGCAATGTGTCCAGCGTGAACATTGAGGCCCTGGGCCAAATGCTTGTCATCGGCCATGGCCCGTTGCCAGCCTTTGTTCGCCAAGGCCAAAACGAATGGCAGGGTGGCGTTGTTCAGCGCAAAAGTCGAGGTTCGCGCCACAGCGCCTGGCATGTTCGCCACGCAGTAATGCACCACATCGTCCACCACATACACCGGGTCAGCATGCGTCGTGGGCTTGGAGGTAGCGAAGCAGCCGCCCTGGTCGATGGCCACGTCGACCAAAACCGAGCCGGGCTTCATCGCGGACACCAACTCACGAGTCACAAGCTTCGGCGCAGCCGCGCCGGGCACGAGCACGGCGCCCACCACCAGATCGGCCTGAGTGACGTATTGCTCGATGGCATCGGTGGTGGAGTAAATGGTGTTGAGCATGGGGCCGAACTGCATATCCAGCTCGTTTAACCGGCGCAAGCTGCGGTCCAATACGGTCACCGATGCTTCCATTCCCATAGCCATCCGCGCAGCGTTGGTGCCCACCACACCGCCACCGATGATCACCACTTTGGCAGCTGCTACCCCGGCAACGCCGCCCAGCAACATCCCGCGGCCTCCTTGGTACATCTCCAACGAGTGCGCACCGGCCTGGATGCTCATGCGGCCTGCGACCTCGCTCATGGGGCTGAGCAGAGGCAGACCACCAAAATTATCGGTGACCGTTTCATAGGCAATGGCCGTACAACCCGACGCCATCAAACCCTTGGCTTGCTCCGGGTCGGGGGCCAAGTGCAAATAGGTGAAGAGGATTTGATCCTCACGGAGCATTTCCCACTCCGCCTTTTGCGGCTCCTTGACCTTGATAATCATCTCGGCGCGGGCAAATACTTCAGCCGCATTAGCCGCGATCTCGGCTCCGGCCGCAATATAGTCTTCGTCGGTCAAGCCAATCGCCAAGCCAGCACCGGTTTCGACCACCGCCGTGTGGCCGGCGAGAACCGCTTCGCGAACGCTGGCCGGAGTGAGGCCAACACGGTATTCGTGATTTTTTATTTCTTTGGGGACGCCAATCAGCATCATTTTTCTCCAGGGCCCAGGGGCAAGCGCGGCATTATCGCTTACTCCATCCCCCCATGAAACCGTCAGCTACCGTTGCGCCTAAGCAACGCGGTCGCAGGTTCGGCCAATCGCCCCCAAAGCAGTGATCAGCCTAGGCCACTATGCTGGTGCACCTACAACGAATCAGCCACAGGCGAGGCACATGGGACACCGATTGAGCAAGATCACCACCCGGACAGGTGATGCCGGCCAAACTGGCTTGGCGACGGGTGAGCGCATCCACAAAACCCATCCCCGCGTGGTGGCCATGGGTGAGATTGATGAACTCAATGCCGTCATCGGTGTGTGGCGCGGACATGTCATCGACCCCCGGATACAGAGCCTACTCGAGGTCGTGAGCCAAGACCTATTCAACCTGGGCGGTGAGCTCGCCATGCCCGGTGAGGAGTTACTGCCTCTGACCGCCCTTGAAAAACTGGATGCTGCCATCGCGGAGTGGAACGCCACCCTGCCACCGTTGAAGGAGTTCATCCTGCCGGGCGGACCCCCGCCCGTGGCCTGGGCGCATATGGCGCGCACGGTGTGCCGGCGCGCCGAGCGCAGCCTGTGGCAGCTCGATCACACCGAGGTCCTACGCAGCACTCCGGCGCAGTATCTCAACCGCCTATCTGATCTCTGCTTCGTCCTCGGCAGAGTGTTGGCTGCCGCGAGTGGCGCAACTGAAACACCCTGGGAGCACCCAGCATGAACGATGACTTTTCCCTGCATCCCCAGCTTGAAGCCGACAGCCTGCCGGTATTGGATCTGCCCTTACTGCACCTTCGGCTCATGAACGACAGCCAATACCCCTGGCTCATTGGCATTCCGCGCCGTCCACAGCTGCGTGAAATCGATGAACTAGAACCCGCTGATCAAGCGCTCTTCTTGCAGGAAACGCTGGCCGTGATGCGGGTCATTAGGCAGCTCTTCAACCCGCACAAAATCAATGTCGCGGCGCTGGGCAACCAAGTCCCCCAACTGCACCTGCATTACATTGCCCGTTATTCCGATGACCCCGCCTGGCCCAAGCCAGTGTGGGGCCTGCATCCGGCGCAAAGCTACATCCGGGCAAAGGCGGAGCAGCGCATTCAAGATATTCGCCTAGCCTTTGACGACCTCGGCTTACTCCAGGGTGTAAAAGATGATGCGTGAGTGGTACGAAGCTCATTTATTGCCGCCGTTACTCGATTGTGCCTGTTCGCTGGCCGCTGTCACGCGGGAGCGCGCGGCCTTGTTGCCGGCAGCCTATGGAAGCGTGCTGGAAATTGGCATTGGTAGCGGGCTGAACCTGCCACATTACCAGGCCGATAAGATCGAGCGCCTCTGCGGCTTAGACCCGCATGCTGGTCTCACCCGCAAAGCTGCGGCGCGCGCCCAGGAAGCCGGATTGGAGGTGGAAATACTGCAGCTCGGGGCCGAGCGCATTCCCGCGCCGGACCATAGCTTCGACACCGTTGTGTGCACCTTTACGCTGTGTACCATTCCCGACCCTGCTCCTGCCCTGGCCGAAATGCGGCGGGTGCTCAAACCTCAGGGCCAACTGCTGTTTTGTGAGCATGGTTTAGCGCCGGACACCGGCGTCGCCCGCTGGCAGAGCCGGATCAATCGAGTGTGGTCGCCACTGGCTGGTGGCTGCCGGCTGGACCGTGATGGGCCGGCATGGCTGACGAAGTCCGGCTTTCACATCACCGAACTCCGTCAGCGCTATCTACCAGGCCCGAAGCCCTGGACTTACATTAGCCGCGGCGTTGCACGACCAGCCTGAACCACTGCGGTTGACGCAGGGCTACGAGCATCAAGCCCAGCAGCATCAGCAGCAGCGGATCGACAGAACCACCACCGCTGGTGGCCGTACCCAAGTCCCGCGCAGGAGCTGCAGCCGCAGCCTGCGGCGTTTGCGACTTGAGCTGCACCGCAGACGCACTCACAAAGCCGCCGTAGAGGAAGGCGGGCTGGGTGAGTTGCAGGTCGCCAACCAGTTCCAGCGTCCACTCACCAGGGGTGGCCGGCGTCTCGAAATCGGCTTGCAGGGTCGCCACCGGCGAGGAGCCCAACAGTTCTGAGCTGGCCACAACGGTTCCAGCCGGATCAATCAGATTCGCCGTCCAGCCAAAGAGCAGATTGATGCCAAGCAAGCCCAGATCACCTGGGAAGGCCACGCTGGCGCGGATGGCATCCAGTGGCTCGTCCACAGCAAAAGGCAGTGAATAGCTGTCCAATCCCTGTACGGACACCGGCAGCGGGGTGATGCGCCAGTGATCGGAGGCCACCACAGCAAAGGGGCGCTGATCCAGCAATTGCTGGGTACGCGCCGCATGTTCACGCTGCAGCGCCTCGACGCTGTAGCCGGGGTTTTGCACATAGGCCACAGCGGCGGCGGCGTCGATGTAGCCGTAACCGATTTGCCACACCTCAGACTCGTCGGCCATGGGCCCGGAGGTGAGTTCCAGCACCATCCGCACTTCATCCGGGGTGAGCTCTGGGCGCACCTGGAACATCAAGGCGGCTACGCCTGCTACATGCGGAGCCGACATAGAAGTGCCCGACAAAGAGGCCGAACCATCCGGCATGGTGCCGGTTGTGACCGTCACGCCGGTCGGCGTCCCGGGCGCCACAATGTTTGAACCTGGGCCGGTCACATCCGGCCAGGTAGCGCCGAAACCATTGCCTTCATAACGTACATGACCATCGGCACTCAGTGGCTCACCGCGACTGTTGTCATACATCAGGCCGGCCGAGCTAAAACCCGAACGCTCTTTGCCGGTGGTCGCCGAGGCCACGTTGATAACCCAAGGCGCCATGGAATTGGGGTTGGTGCTCATCTCGGTGCTGCTATTGCCCGCCGAGAACACCACCACCATGCCCGCGTCATGCAAGGCCTTGCTGGCCACGTTGATGGGCGACTCCGGGTCAAAGGTGGAGAAGGAGCTCCCCCAGGAGTTATTCACCACCTTGATGTTGTACTCCTCGTGGGTGGCGAGGATGTCATCAAAGCTGGCCACCGCCGTGAAGATGAACAGGATTTCGCCGGTGGAGTAACCAACGAGGTCCGCCGCGGGCGCCACACCAATCAGGTTGGGGTCACCCGCACCATCCGCTCCGGCAATACCAGCGACGTGGGTGCCGTGGCCCACGGTATCGGTGTTGTTGTAGGGCAGGTCATCAAAGGGCACCACCAGTGAAGGCTGCGCCGGCAGAGGGCCAATCAGCGACTCGATGCCGGTCACGCTCAGGTACTCCGGGCCGTAAACCCGCACATTGCGCACCACATTGTTAATAAGGTCTGCATGCGAGCCGTCGATACCGGAGTCCACGATGGCGATGCCCACGCCAGCTCCATCAATGCCTTCCATCTGCACGCGATCAGCACCGATGGAGGCATTGGACTCCACCGAGTGATAGTTCAAGGGCTGATTGGGATACACATCCCGCGCCACACCGGTGCGCACGGCCTCTACAAAGGCCGTCAAAGGCGCACGGGCCAAGGCCATAGGCAGATGGCGCATGGGCTGAACGGTGATGCCCAGCGATTCCAAGGCCTGCACGCGGCTCTGATCCGGAATGGTATCGAGCATCACCACGCCCAGGACGGAGTCCAGGGCCTGATCCGCTGCGGCCACGGTGGTGCGCAGCGCTTGCAGCCCGCGCGGCTCCACCGCATGGGCGTGTATAGAAACCAAGCTCAGCGCCAATACGGCGCCACTCATGACGGCGCGTAGCCGTCGACTCAGGGGAGTCATCATTCGCATTCTCCATTGCAAAACGAGTCGGTCCAGGCGGACGGATCGGTGCTCGGGTTCCCACCCCGAGATTAGCAATAAGCGTGCGAGTTTGAAAACGTCCTCAATCAGTAGGCGACCTTAAGCAGAACGCTTGCAGTCATAGTTGCGGGCATCATGAATTTAGCGCGGCAAGAAAAAACACAACAAAAACCGCATGGTGAATAAAGTTGCCAATCATCTCAATAAATTTCTGATCTCTGTGCATAAACGCCAGGAAATAGGCATGCGGAGCTAAGTTTTAAGGCGTGATTTTTGAGGAAGGTGCGCCCCACGTGATGCCAAACTTGACACCAGATCAGGCTTATAAAAATGATTACAAGCGTCCTGCCAAACACAGGACAGACTGGAGAACCTGGGTCGGTAGCGACCCACACAATCAATCAAAGGTTGCCAATGCAGTGACTGATGGCCTTATGTGCCGACGTTGCGCAGGCACACCTAGGGGTGGAGAACGACAAATATGACCGCAGCAATGTTTGCACGGCCGTGCAGCCGACTTCCGTTGGCAATACAGCTAATAACAATGATCAAGAACCCGATGGCTGTGGTGCATTATGCTCTCTGGTTTACTTCTGTGATGGTCGTGGTCGTAACCACCTCGTCTTGCTCAGATGAGATCAATCAGCCAATGACCCGCTCTGGACCTACAATTTTGGACGCGTCAGAGCGTTCCAGCATGCGCGAGTATCATTGGGCCAGTTATGAAGAAATGGACTTCATTGGGCTGCGCATTAGTTATGAAGCGAGCGAGCCTGAGTACTGTGAACTGAATATTGCAAATAACATGCGAACACAAGGTGCGGAGCCGATCTTCTACTACGAAGTTACCTTCGGAAACGGCTCACATTTTTATGGTGCCTGGTCATACAGCTCTCAGGCTGCCTTTGGCAGTAACTTAATTAGCCAGGACTCATTCTTAGTTCAGGATAACGAGTGGTACAACACGATCACTGTGAGTTCCGAGAAGGCGATTGGTGTAACGACTGTGAACTTCTTCAGCAATGGATCTGTGCCGACGCCTGAAAACAGCTCTACTGGCTTTGGAACCGCACTTTCCATTGAGTGCGAATCGGAGCTCACTATTCGCTCGGCATCGCTTGGGAGCGAGGGGAGAGTCCTTTCACACAGTCAAACCGAAGGAACTTACGCCCGTGTCGCCCCTGCCGGGAATACGGTTGCCAGTGCTACGATTGACGGACAGTACAGCCTGCTACTCAATAGCCCTATCTCCGGCATTTACTTTGCGAATATGAATGCCAATCTCTCCGAGTTCCGCATTGACCACCCCCAAGGCGTTCTTACTGGTGAGACTGGCCTAGCCGAGCTGGGCACCTCCGACACAATCAATGTAGAGCAAGGCGCTGGCAGATATACGCTGACGCTGGATCGTATCGGCGGCCCCTTGGAAAATATGTATTTCGTGGGGTATGGCATGAATCCCATGGATTTGGCGGTGGGACAATTGGCATCTACGGCTATCAGCCCTTCTGCCCCCCCGGAGTCATTACCGCATTAAAAAGGCGCTACCACTGGCAGCGCCTTTTTTCGACAATCAGAGCAAGTTGAGAACGCAGCTAAAGCCATCCGCGAGCACAGTTAGGTGGGCTGCCGCCGGAACGCAGGAGCCGCAGCATATCGGGTCTATGTGAGGACTCCGAGTACCGCCGGCAGCCTGGATCACAAGCGCAGCGATTAAATCAGTGCTTCCTCAGGCCGCTTGAATACCGGCGGCTTCCAAGGCTGCCGCGGCGTCTACCGTTTGCCCAAAGTGTTTTAAGCCATCGGCAATGGCGCGTAGGCAACGCGCAATAGCCACGTCATTCGAGCCGTAGCCCATCAGGCCAATACGCCAGCACTCGCCAGCGAACTTGCCCAATCCAGCCCCAATTTCCAGGGCATGGGATTCCAGCAGATATTTGCGGAAGTCGGCGTCATTAATACCTGCCGGGATGCGTAGCAGGGTTAAGGGCGGTAGACGTTCACCCTTGGGAACGACGAGTTCAATACCCAGAGCTTCCAAGCCGGCCCAGAGTTTTTCGGCATTCGCCGCATGGCGGGCCCAGCTCGCCTCTAAACCTTCCTCTTGGAGCATGCTTAAAGCTTGATGCAAGCCGTACACAGCGTTCACAGGCGCAGTGTGGTGATAGGCGCGCTTGCCACCGCCGGCCCAGTAACCACCGAGCAGACTGAAATCCATAAACCAGCTTTGCGGCGGCGTCTTGCGGGCAGCAATAGCCTCCAGAGCCCGTGGTCCCACCGTGATGGGGGCTAGCCCCGGCGGTGCCGACAAGCACTTTTGGGTGCCGGCATACACCATGTCCAGGCCCCATTCGTCCACTTTGATGGGCACGCCGGCAATGGCCGTCACACAGTCCACCAGCGTGAGGGCACCGGCATCACGGGCAATTTTGGCCAAAGACTCAGAGTCGGACAGCACGCCCGTGGACGTTTCCGCCTGCACCCAGCACACCAACTTGGCAGGTGCCTTCGCTAAAGCTTCCGCCACGACTTGGGGCTCCACGGCACGTCCCCAGTCGAAATGGAGTTCAGTCACTTCTGCGCGGCAGCGCCGGGCCATTTCCGCCAAGCGCGTGCCGAACACGCCATTCACGCAAACCAGCACATGGTCGCCCTCTTCCAGCACATTGGCCAAGCAGGCTTCCATGGCCCCGGTCGCCGGGGCTGAGATAGGCACCGTAAAGGGATTATTGGTGAGAAAAACCTCACGCAGCTGCTGCTGCACCGTGTTCATCAGGTCGATGAAGACCGGATCCAGGTGCCCCAAGGTGGGCTCAGCCGAGGCTGCCAAAACCTGGGGTGCAACAGGGGCTGGGCCGGGGCCCATCAGGTGGCGTTCGGGAGCTTGGAATTGGGTCATCGCACTGCGCTTGGGCTTCAAGGGGGCCCATATTGTACGCGCCCCACCAACCAGCAGCTCAATCGGCGATCGCCCCCGACCACGTTGGGCTTACAGCGGGCTATGCAGGGCCTTCACTCATCATTGCTGGCGCCAGCGAAAGCTGGCCGCCGCCAGCATGATGCACACCACGGTCAAGCCCCCAAGGGCAGCTAATTGAAGGGACAGCTCGGCCAAGCCTGCACCATCAAACATGATGGCGCGAGCCGCCTGCAATAAATGGGTCAGTGGCAGCAGCAACGAGGCCTGCTGCACCCACTGCGGCGCCCCATCCAAGCTGAACCACACTCCCGACAGCACCATCATGGGCCAGGCCACAAAGTTCAGCAGCCCCCCGGCCAGCTCTTCACTAGTGAGGCGAGACGCCACCAATAGCCCAATAGACACCATGGACGCGCAGCCCAGTAGGGTAACCAAAAACAGGTCCAAATAGGCCCCCTGCACAGGGAAATCGAACACGGCATGCACACCCGCGAACACGGCCACGGTGATGACCATGATGAGGACCAGACGTGATAAGACCTGCGCAATGATGAAATCTAGCGCCGAAACTGGCGTGGCCGACAAACGCTTGAGATAGCCATTCTTGCGGTAACGCACAATGACGTAACCCACACCAAAGAGGCAGGAAAACATGATGTTCATGCCGAGAATGCCCGGTAGTAACCAGTCGACGTAGCGTAGGCCTGCTCCTTCTTCGACTTCAGCCGTCCAGTTGGGCAGCGTTTGCAGCATGCGATGAATCACCGCGCCTTTGGGTGAGCTGGGGTTATAAAAATAGCGTTGCTCGGCCGGGATCAGCAGCGCATCCAGCTGGTGCCGACCAACCTTAGCCAGAGAGGACTGCCGGTCCTCAACGGCGACGTACTGCGTAAACTCTAGGCGGGTTTGCTCCTGGGCCACTGGCAGCTCTCCCAGTACCGCCACCTTCAGCAAGGGCCGCACGCCGTTCCCGAACACTGCCGAAAGTCCCAGTACCAGCAGCACCGGCAGCAGGATGTTCCAGCCCAAGGTAGAGCGGTCGCGCATGAACTCTAAGTTGCGCGCCCACATCAATGCACCAATTCGCTTGATCATCCGCGCAGCTCCTCGCCGGTGAGCTCAATGAAAAGGTCTTCCAAAGTGCGGCTGCGCAGCTCCAAGCCATGCAGCGGCGTGCCCGCGAATGCCAGGGCCTTCACCGCCGAATCCACATCCGGAGTAATGATTTCTACCCCTTGTGGGGTTTCCACGTAATCCAAGGGCAAGTCCAGCGGTAATGCTGAGGCCGGAACCGGCAAAGCAATCACCGTCTCGTCGAAATGGCTGGCGAGCAAAGCTTGTGGCGAGCCCTGGGTGATGATGCGGCCATGATCAATGATGGCGACCTCGTCACACAGCCGGTAAGCCTCTTCCATGTAATGCGTGGATAGCAGAATGGTCTTGCCGCGCGCTTTGATGCCCTCAAGCAGTTCCCAGACCTTACGCCGGGCTTGTGGGTCCAAGCCCGTTGTAGGCTCATCCAGAAACACCAGGTCTGGGTCATTCACCAAAGCCAGGGCCAGTAACAGGCGTTGGCGCTGGCCTCCGGATAGTTTGCGAGAGTCGCGGTTGAGAATGTCCTTGAGGTCACAAAGAACCACCAGATCTTCCAGCGGCAAGGGCTTGGCATACAGACTGCGGAATAAATTGAGCTGGTCCTTAACCGTCAAATAATCCTGTAGCGCCGTAGCCTGGAAGGCGATACCCACGTTCTGCACAAACTGGGCGCCGCGCGGCGCGTTCTTGTACAGCACTTCACCGGCATCGGGCTCCAGCACCTTTTCTAGAATTTCGATGGTGGTTGTCTTCCCAGCGCCATTCGGGCCCAGCAAGCCAAAACACACGCCGGGCATCAGGTCGAGGTCTACGCCACGTACCGCCTCGACTTCGGCATAGCTTTTGCGTAAGCCGCGTGCCTGCAATAGAGGGGTTTGCGCTACCATCGCGCCCTCAACTGGATAAGAGTCTTCGCCTTGACGAGTTTGCGCAGTCATTTATTAGCGTGGTCCATACGGCATTTGTTGCGGCCGGGCCTGGATGGCGCACGTCCGGTAGAAGCCATTCGTCGGCATGTTGCGAACTTTACGCGCATTGCCCGGCTCCCCGCAGGCTTAAGGAGTGAAGACCTCAGAATTGGTGGCCGCCCGGCCCTGCACCAATACGGGCGTCAGGCACGCAAAGATCGCGCAATATTATATTTTCACGGCGGCGCCTACGTATTTGGCAGCCCGCATACCCACCGCTCACTGACGGGCCAACTTGCGCAAAGCGCTGGCTGCCGAGTCATCTCGGTGGACTACAGGCTGGCACCGGAAAACCCAGCCCCCGCAGCGCTTGAGGATGCCCGCGAAGCCTACGCCGAACTCTGTGCCGAAATTGCACCTGAACAAATTGTTATCGCAGGTGATTCTGCTGGGGGTGGCCTCGCCCTGGCGCTGGCTCAGCAACTCCAGCAGGAACAACACACCCCACCGGCAGGCGTACTGTTGTTATGCCCCTGGGGCGATCTGCGTTTGCAAAACGACTCGCTGACCCGCAATCGCGACAACGAACCCATGCTCAGCAAAGATGGTTTAGCCATGTTCGCAGAGTATTACGCGGCCGGAGCCGATCTGAGCCTGCCCCATCTATCGCCGGCTTTGGGCAACTTCCAGGGCCTTCCTCCGATATATGTGCAAGCCGCTGGGCACGATTTGCTTTTGGATGACGCCCGAGAAATTGCCAAGGCGGCACGCGCCGCGAATGTCAGCACCAAACTCGACGTGTATGCCGACCTTTTCCACGACTTCATGGCCGTACCGGAATGGGTGCCAGAAGGCCGCCGCGCTCTGGTCATTGCAGGCGCCTGGGTCAAGTCTGTTTGCGCCTAAACCATGCCTGCAAAGACTAGCCTTCCGCGCCCCATGCCGCGCAAGGACATCGCCGAATTCTTCCGGCGGTTGCAAGCTGAGGACCCACACCCTGAGACAGAGCTGCAGTACAACAGCCCTTTTGAGCTCTTAGTCGCAGTGACGCTGTCGGCCCAGGCCACAGATATTGGCGTTAACAAAGCCACCGCCAAACTCTTCCCAGTGGCCAACACGCCGAGGGCCATCCTGGATTTAGGCGTGGATGGCCTCAAGAGTTACATCAAGACCATTGGGCTGTTTAACTCCAAGGCCGACAACATCATCGCGATGTGTGCCATTTTGCTGCGCGAGCATGATGGCCAGGTCCCGCGTGATCGGGCTGCCCTAGAAGCCCTGCCTGGCGTTGGCCGCAAAACCGCCAATGTGGTGCTGAATGTGGCCTTTGGCGAGCCCACCATGGCCGTGGACACCCATATTTTCCGGGTCTCTAACCGCACCCGAATTGCACCAGGAAAAACCACGCTAGCCGTCGAGCAAGGCTTACTGGCCCGCATCCCGGAAGAGTACCTGCAGCATGCTCACCACTGGTTAATCCTGCACGGCCGCTACGTCTGCAAGGCCCGCAAACCATTGTGCTCCGACTGCATCGTGGCCGATCTGTGCCGCATGCCGCAGCGCGAACGAGGCCTCTAAGCCAAGAGTGGGCGCATGGCGCTAGCCGTCGCCATCAAGACGTCGAACCGCGCTGAATCTTCGCGGGCCATCCTGTAGCGGCCTGTAATCACGACATATCCTATTCCTGCTAAGCCTTTCTGCCCTTGTAGATGGCGGGCTCAGGCTACAATCGGGTCGATTTTTTTCAGGAGACAGGCCAAGTTATGGACTTAAATCACAGCGTTGTCATTGTTACCGGCGGCGCCTCGGGTTTGGGCGAAGCCACAGCGCGTCAACTCGCCGCTTCCGGCGCCAAGGTCATCATTGCCGACCTCAATAGCGACCAAGGCGAAGCTATTGCCAGCGAGTTGGGCGGGGCATTTATTCGTTGTAATGTCGCCGCCAGTGAGGATGCCCAGGCTGCAGTGAACCTTGCTCTGGAGCGCTTTGGCAAGTTAACCGGACTGGTGAACTGCGCCGGCATTGGTGCACCTCAACGCACGGTAGGCCGCGACGGCCCCATGCCGCTGGACAACTTTAGCCGCATTATTGAAGTGAACCTCATCGGCAGCTTCAACATGATCCGCGTGGCTGCTGCAGCCATGATAGACGGCGAGGCCAATGCCGAAGGGGAGCGCGGGGTCATCATCAACACGGCCTCGGTCGCCGCCTTCGATGGCCAGATTGGCCAAGCAGCTTACTCAGCCTCCAAAGGCGGCGTCGTGGGCATGACCCTGCCTATTGCTCGCGAATTCGCCAAATTTGGCATTCGGGTCATGACCATTGCTCCGGGCTTGTTCCACACCCCCATGATGGCCAGCCTGCCCGAGGAAGCTCAAGCCTCTTTGGGTGCTCAGGTCCCCTTCCCCTCGCGGCTTGGTCGTCCGGCCGAGTACGCTCAATTGGCCGAACAAATTTTTGCTAACCCCATGCTCAACGGCGAAACCATCCGGCTTGATGGCGCTATACGCATGGCTCCGAAATAAAGGATGAACACCACCATGAGCGATTCCATTGTCATTGTTGGCGCAGCGCGCACTCCCATGGGTGGGATGCTGGGCGACCTAAGCAATGTCCCCGCTGCGGAACTAGGCTCCACCGCCATCCGCGCTGCGATCGAACGCGCCGGGCTGGCCGCAGACTCCGTCAGCGAAGTGATCATGGGCAACTGCCTGATGGCCGGCCAAGGACAGGCTCCGGCTCGCCAGGCAGCATTAGGTGCTGGCCTGCCCACATCAGCCGGTGCCACCACCATCTCAAAAATGTGCGGGTCTGGCCTCAAGGCTGTGATGCTGGCGCATGACCTCATTCGCGCAGGAAGTAGCGAGGTGATGGTTGCAGGCGGTATGGAGAATATGAGCGCTGCACCCTACCTACTGCCCAAAGGGCGTCAGGGGATGCGCCTGGGCCACGGGCAGGTCATGGATCATATGTTCTTGGACGGCCTGGAGGATGCTTATGACCGCGGCAAACTCATGGGCTGCTTCGCCGACGCCACGGCCAGCGCACATGACTTCACCCGCGAGCAACAAGATGCCTTTGCTATTGAGTCACTGCGGCGTGCTCAAGAAGCCACTGAGCAGGGCCAGTTCAGCGACGAGATTGCACCGGTCACGCTGCGTTCGCGTAAGGGCGAAACCCAAGTGACAGTGGACGAGCAACCGGGTAAAGCTCGTCCGGATAAGATCCCCCAACTCAAACCCGCTTTCGGCAAGGACGGCACCGTAACCGCAGCCAATGCCAGCTCGATCTCGGATGGAGCAGCGGCGCTGGTGGTCATGCGCGAAACCGATGCACGCAACCAAGGCCTGAAGCCACTGGCACGCATAGTCGGTCATGCCAGCCATGCCCAAGAGCCACAATGGTTTACCACCGCACCAGTCGGTGCGACCCGAAAGCTTTTGGAGCGCGTAGGTTGGACTGCGGCAGAGGTTGACCTGTGGGAGATCAATGAGGCCTTTGCCGTGGTCACGCTGGCAGCCATGAAAGAGCTGGAGCTGGACCATTCCAAAGTCAATGTGCACGGCGGTGCCTGCGCTTTAGGCCATCCCATCGGGGCCTCGGGGGCGCGTATTTTGGTGAGCCTGCTCTACGCCATGCAGCAGCGCGACCTGCAAAAAGGTATTGCTACGCTGTGTATTGGTGGCGGCGAAGCCGTTGCCATGGCTGTGGAACGGCTGGACAGCTAAGAAAACACGGAATCAATCGCTGCATTTGCAATCTGCCCCGCCGGCGGCGCTCGGAAGCCTCACATATGGTTTATGTGCTGCGTTTTCTGCGCTCCGGCGGCGGGCTACCTAGCTTGGCTCGCGGATGTCTTCAGCGCTTTCCAAGGGCAAAAGCTACATTCATTGGTTGCACTACGGCTCAGCCCGCAGCGCAGCCATTGCTGGTTGCTTAACTGCGATGTGATGCAGCGATGAGCCAGCCCCCGAGGGATTCTCCAGCCGCTCTCGCGGCCCTCTTCCAAGGTTTGCTCGCCGCCCAACAGGCTGGCCTGCCGCTAGGCGCAGTGCTACCAAAAGCATGCGCAAGAGCGGACCGTGATTGGATTCGACAAGCAGAGCTGCAGGGGCTTTGGGCGCGTCGCTTCAGCCAGCAGTTGCGACTGGCTCAGGACCACGGCCAGTTGGAAGCTCTGCTCCGCAGTCTGGCCACAAGCCTGCGGGACCGCGCTCAGATCCTATACCGCTGGCGTAGTGGCCTCAGCCTTCCGCTGGCGGCCATGCTTCTCGCAACCCTGCTTGCCCCCTTGCCGGCCCTCTTTGGCGGCCCGGCGAACTGGACGGCTTACTGTCAACACGCCTTCAGCCTTTGGGTGAGCCTGTTGGTGGGCATTCGTCTTACGCGTTGGGTGTGGCTGGCTCCTGCAGCTAGTCGCTGGCGGGCTCGATTAGCCGCGCTATGCCCCTCGCGGCGCTGCACGGGTCTGGGATGGCAGCATCGGCTGCGATTAGAGGCCATGCAGCAATTCACCTTGGCCTATAGTGCTGGCCTCCCGATCAGTGAAGCCGCCGCCAGCGCTGCCAAACTCTGCCCGCAGCCCAAGCTGGCCGAACAATGGCGAAGGCTGTCTACGGGCCTTGCGGCAGGAGCCAACCTGGGCGACATGCTTCCGGCGCTGAGCTTGGTCGATGCCACGCAACAACAATGGATCCTCACGGCCGAAGCCGCCGGTCGCCTAGACCAGGCCCTCTGGCAATCTGTAGCGCACAGCCAGGCCCAGATTCTTGACCAAGCCCTAGCCTGGGCGACTTGGTGCTCGCGCGGCCTACTACTACTGGGCCCCGCCGCGACCTATGTGAGCCTGCAATTCGCTCTGAACTCCTAAGGAAAGGCTGAATAAATCGCTGTGCTGGCAAACCGAAGCAACGGCGGTTGTGCGGCGACCTATCCAAAGGCCCAGCGGCGAGCAGCAACGACACGCCGTCCCGTGCGCTCGCGCCGCGACGGCTAGCAGGTAGATCAGGGGCCGTCGGCATTCCCCCTCAACGCTCTATCACCTCGCCACAAAGTGACGTTTTTCTCATTTATTCAGCGAATTATCTGGCTTCAGAAAAATTTCAGAAATCTTTAGGGAATCTCTCAAGCGATTCCGCCCCCCTACCGGCAATCTAGAGTCCAGCTCATCGGCGAGCCTCACCCGCTGCGATGGGTACGCCACCCGCAATGTCGAAAAAGGACTTTCAACATGAACCACCCCCTCAAAATGATAGCCGCTTCCCTAACTCTGCTGAGCTGCGCGAATACTGCTCTGGCCCAGGATAACCGCGACAACCTCGTGACCGAGGTCCCTCTGGGCCTGGCAATTGCGCTCCAGGGTGACGCCGCCTTGGTCGAGATTCGCCAGAGTTTGACCCAGGATATTCCCAAGTCCATGGGTCAAATGCTGGACAGAGCGCTCCCACAGGGGCTCGCAACCGGAGCCAGCCCAACTCACACTGCTGTGGTGGCGTTCAGCAGCGCTGGTGCTGCGCAATAGTAGGGCTTGGCCACCACCGCATACGAAAAGACCCGGTCGCCATGGTCAACTCTGTGACCGACAAAGACTCCGACTTTTCTCTTGGATGGAAGGCCTCGGCTACACTCGGAAGTCTCGCCAATGACTCCGCGCTTGGCCAAGGACCCGAGATGCAAGCATCAGATCGCCCGTCGACCGAGGACAGCCCACCACTGCGATGGCGTTTCGCCAACGCCGAACTCGATGAACGCAACCATGAACTGGTTGTGGATGGCGCGGCGGTTGCCTTGGAGGCCAAGCCGCTGGCTGTGTTGCTCTGCTTGCTGCGCGCAGAAGGGGAGCTAGTTACCAAGGAAGAAATTTTTGACACCGTCTGGGCCGGACGCGTGGTGACCGACGGTGTGCTCTCGCAGGCGATCCGCAGAATCCGTGAAGTGTTGGCGGATCATGGCAAGACCATGCTGCGTACGGTGCACGGCTATGGCTATAGATTAGATGTACCCATCGAGATTGAAGGCCGGGACGATCCGGGCACACGTCTGGAGCTCGAAGCCGGCCAGTGTTTGCCCAATCTGCCGGATTGGTTACTAGAAGAGCGCTTGCAAACTCGACCAGCCAATGAGCTGTGGCGGGTGCGGCATGCAGCCACAGACGAGCGCCGGGTGGTCAAGCTGGCTCTGGATGAACGCGCCCAGCGAGCTCTCAAGCGCGAGGTCACTCTGAATAAGGTGCTGCGCAACGAACTGGGCCACGAATTCCCGGTGGTGCCATTACTGGAGTGGAATTTTGACAGCAGCCCGGCCTGGGTTCAGATGCCCTGGTATGCCAAGGGCAGCCTGGCCGACTGGCTGAACGCCCATGGCGGCCCCGCGCAATTGCCCTTGCAGCGGCGTCTGATGATCGTAGCTGAAGCGGCCGATGCGCTAGCGCGCGCACATGCCTTGGGCGTGATGCACAAGGACATTAAGCCCGGGAATTTACTGGTCGAAGATGGTACGGACGAACTCCGGCTGCTGCTCTGCGATTTTGGCAGTGGCACGGTGAAGAGCCGCGACCGCTTGGATCAGGTGGGCGTGACCGTAATGGGGTTTACCCAGACCGTACTGGCTGACCCATCAACCAGCGGCACACCGGCCTACATGGCGCCGGAAGTCCTGAAAGGGGGCGTGTTCTCGGAGCAGTCCGATATTTATGCCCTGGGTATCCTCTTGTACCAGCTTGTGATCGGCAATTTGAATGAGCCGCTAGCCGCAGGCTGGGAAGAGGATGTTGAGGATGTAGGCCTGCGCGCGATCATTGCTGAGGCCTGTGCAGGCAAGCCGTCCAGACGGATTTCCAGCATGGAAGCCTTGGCCCAACGGCTGCGCGCCTGGAAGCCCGGCGAAGCGCTCGGGTCGCCAAAGTCTGCTGTTGAACAGCCCTCCACTGTGCGGACGCCCTCGCGCACTCCGGCTCTGGCCCTGGCGATGCTCCTGCTGGCTCTGGGCGGCATAACCTGGATGATCTGGGGAGGCGAGCAGTCCAGTCCGCCGAACCACCTCGGGAGTTCTCCTGCCGGAGACCTGACATCTGCGAATCAGCGGGTCGCTATTTTGTCTTTCGAGCTGCTCGGGCTGGACGCCCAAACCCAAACGGTCATGGGCGGGCTTCAAGATGCCTTGATGGCGGACTTGGCCAACCTGGACGGCATTCGCTTGGTCCATGGACAAAATCTGGATGCTCTGGGCTTGGTCGGCGCACCGTCGCCGCAAATCGGCGAGGCCCTGAACGCCGATCAACTCGTTCGTGGCTCCATTCAGCAGCTGGGTGAGCAAGTCCGGGTCAACCTGCAAATTGTGGATGCCGCTCGTGGAGAGGCCACATGGGGCCAGGCCATTGAAGGAACGCGCAGCGACCTCTTTGCCGTGCAAGCGCAGATTGCCCAGGCCCTCGCCAGCGGACTGGGCACGCAGCTCGCCACACCCACCGATGCCGCAGCCAACAATGCGGCCTATGAGGCCTACTTGGCGGCTTTAGCACTTTGGAAGCAGGGTTTAGGGTTAGCCGAAGACGACAGGCTGGCCCAGGCCCTCGACCGGGCGCTGAGCCTGGACCCTCGATTCATCGACGCCCATCTGTTGGCCTTGCTCAAGGCCGCACGCGACTACTGGTTCTCCTTCGCCACCCGCGCGGAGTCTGAAGACATCATCGCCAAGCATCTGAGCGTGCTCGAAGCCCAAGATACGCCGCCACTGAAGCTGGCAACGGCGCGGGCGGTTCGGCGGTACTACCTGGACCACGACCCACGCCGAGGGGTCGAAATACTGGCCCCGTTTCGCCGTCAACTGGTGCGCAATACCGAATCGGCCATGTTTTATGCCTACATGCTGCGACGGATCGGCCGCGTAGATGAGGCCTTCGAGATCCTCGATGAAATCATTGACCAGGACCCCTCCGCCATGGTGGCACTGGAAACCAAGGCGGAAATTTTGGCCTTTCAAGGACGTGGGGCTGAGGCCGTCCAGACGCTGCAGGTGGTGGCTGAACGCTTCGGTCAGAACAGTGACGCGGCGGTCAAGATCGCCAGCTTTGCTTATCAACTTAGCGGGCATCTTCCCTTTCTTCGGGCTGGACGCTCCGCGGTTGCGGAAAATGCTCACTACAAGAACATGGTGGTCTACGTCGACATTGAGTTAGCCCGGCGGGAAGGGGACTGGGAGCAAGTACGGCGTTTGGTCGATGAGGCCAAGGATCAAAGCAAGCCCTCCTCCGGCCATGGGCGTGAGCCCCCAGAGTTGCGTGCCGCGCTGGCGCTGCATGCGGCCCGGGCGCCGCAAGCCGAGATTCAGGAATTAGCCGAAGCCGCCCTGCAAAAGATCACGCGCTGGCGCGCCGAGTCCGATAGCCAAACGCGCCGCAGTACCATGGCCAAGGCTTTGGCTCTGCTGGGCCGTACGGGAGAGGCAACGACTCTGGTGTCGGATATCCTCGCAACGCAGCCTCTTGAACGTGACTACATCGAGGGTGCCGAACGGCTGCTGGAAGCCAGCACCGTGCACGCCTTGCTGGGGCAGGAGGATCTGGCGCTGCAACGCCTGCAAACCTTGGCGACGTCTGAGTTCAAGAGCCTGAGCCTATGTGGAGTCCCCTTCGCTTTGGAACGCCAAGCCATTTGGGACGTAGAAGCCGCTCAGGACTATATTCAACAAGAGTGCGCCCAGAGCTGGGAGCGCAATCGACGTGGGATTCAAGCCGTGTTGGCCGAGGCGTGAGGCCCGCTTCGCCTCCTGCCAGATGGGGTGCACCAGCAATACCCAGCAGGACAACCAACCCCTGCCTCACAGGCTTTATTTATAGATGCCCATGAACCCGCCCTTTTCTCCGGCCTGCGAGCGCAACAAATCGGTCATCCATACCGAGCTGCTGCGCATCTGCGGCGCCGGTCAGCAGCACTTTCTGGAACTGGGTTCAGGCACCGGACAGCATGCACTGTACTTCGCAACCCAGCAGCCTGAATGGTTGTGGCAGGCCGCCGATCGGCCATCGGCCCTATCCGGCATCGCGGCCTGGCTGGCGCAGAATCCCGGTCGTAACACTCCACCAGCATTACCCTGGGATGTAGACCATGCCGAGCATTGGACCGCCCTGCCCGCGGATGTGGACTGGGTGTACACCGCCAACACCTTTCACATCATGTCCTGGGAGCAGGTCCAGGCCACCTTTGCGGGCTTGAAGACCCATTTGCAGTTGAACCGAGGGCTGCTGGTCTATGGCCCCTTCGTGCGTGAGGATGCCCCCACCAGCCCCTCCAATCTCGCCTTTGATGCACAGCTCAAAGCACAAGACCCGGCCATGGGATTGCGTAAGCTGAGCCAAGTGTCGGAACTGGCCCAAGACGCCGGACTGGACCTGGCCGAAGTGATACCCATGCCGGCTAATAATCTTTTGCTGCATTTCCAAAGCGCAGGGGCATAGAAAAGATGCTTCGCTATGCAGCAGGATCTTGGACTGGGTTCGCCCGAGATGGCTGTTTGAGTCTGCATCCGCGTCCTCGACAGACAGTGGAGTTAGCGTTAAACCCGGCATCGACGGAGGGGCCAGCGTTTCTCGGCTCGTGGGTTAGAGGCATGTTGGCCCGTTAGGGCCGCATTCCGGCGCGCCTCCGGTGCCTGGAGTGACTGTGGTCAATCGGCCACGGACGGCCGATTGAGGCTTGCCGCGACACGACGTCGCGTCAAGCCGGCCACACCAAGCGCAAGGCGCCGGAGGGGACCGCGAAGCGGCGCGGAGGACAGCGGTCCTAATGGGCCAACATGCCTTCAACCTCCGTTACCGGCCTGAGAAACACCCGTCCTGGCCGCCCACAGCTTCCACTCCCCTCGATAGAGGTGGGAGAAACGCAATACCCGCACAAATAATCAAAAAAAAGCCGGCCCGCAGGCCGGCTTGTCTTCGCAGGGAGCGATTAACGACGCCCGCGCATTCTTAGCGCGTCCGGACGAAAGTCCGATGGCTCGCGCTCAATCGGCTTGTAGACGATGTTTTCCTCGTTACGCAGCGACAGCGCCACGTAGCGTCCGGCGTTGAGGTCATGGTGCACCTCCAGCCCCGGCGCCAGGAAGGGCACGTCGTAGTACAAATAGCTATGTTGCTCGGACACCCGCCAGAGGCTGTCGCGGTTGTCGTATTTGTCGGTGACATGCACCACGAAGCTGTCTTCATCCAGGAAAAAGTCACGGGTCTTGTAGATGTGGCTGGTGCCCTTCTTCAAGGTGGCCCGCACATGCCAGACCCGATGCAGTTCATAACGAGCATGCTCGGAATTCACATGTCCAGGCGTGAGCACATCCGACAACTTCAGATCGGGGCCATTGATCTTGTAGCCGTTGTAGGGGATGTACATCTCCTTTTTACCAACGAGCTCCCAGTTGTAGCGGTCGGTGGCACCATTGAACATGAAAAAATCATCGTTGGTGCGCAGCCCATCTGAAGCCGTCCCGGGGTTGTCATAAGCCACGTTTGGAGCCAGGCGCACCCGGCGGGCACCGGGGTTGTAGACCCAGGCCTTACGTTGCTGAGCCACCTGATCCGCATAGTCGTAAACCAGCAAGATCGAGCCGGCCAGACGAGCGGGCCCGGTGACCGCCTGCAAGAAATAGAACAGCAGGTTGTCCTGACGCTCTTCCGGGCGCTTGCCCTGGTGCCCATAGACGAAGTCGTATTCGTAATCGAAGGTGACGAGGTTGTAATCCCCATTAGCCGTCACCGGGGCCTGGGCCCAGCTGGTGGCATAGGTATCGCCCTTGTACACCGTCAGGTGATTCCAGATCGCTTCGACGCCATCTTGTGGAATCGGGAAGGGATAGCCGCCAGAGGTGCCGCGAAAGCCATTCCCGCCGTCCACCAGCTCTACCTTGGTGGCGTTGGCGCGTGTCTCGTCATAAATCCCCTGCGGATAACGCGCACTACGCCGGGTGCGATACACCTTCATTTTGCGCGTGTCCGGATAACGCTCGAAGAGGGCGATCTGCCCCGGACTGAGCTTGTCGGCGTACTGCTTATAGTTGCTGGCATCGATGACAAACAGAGGCTCGTCATCCGCGAAGGGGTTGGGGTAATGCCCACCGGGCTTAAAGCCGGCTGGAATTTTGTCATAGCCGCCGGTCCAGGCTGGAATACTCCCCTCGGCATTGGCGGCGCGCTCAGCGCCAACGGGGGTGAGATCTTTGCCGAGACGTGCAGCCTCTTCGGCGGGGACGGCGGCCAGGGCCGGCAGGCTAGTGGCAGCGAGCATCAACGCCAGCCGCCGCAAGTGATCAGATATCAACATAGGGTTGTCCTTGTTTGTTCGGGGCATGGATCAAAAGGCGTAGCTGACGGAGAGCGAGACAAAGTCGCGGTCGCCAAAGGGGTTGGCCGAGGTTGCGAAGCTCTGTGCCTGATCCGGAGAGCCCGGTGCAAAGGTGGTCTCGTTGAGTTGAGTACCCGGTGCTACGGGGTCGGTGCCACGGAAAGTACGGCCACCAAAGTAGGCGGTGTAAGAGAGGTCGGCCTGCCAGCGCTGTAGGTAGTCAAAGCGCACACCCAGACCGGCCACCATGGTGTCTTCGTTGAAGTTTTGGCTCACGCCATTCACGTCGTGGAAGAAGATGGCCCGGGGGGACACATTGATGGAGCCGAAGACATTGTTGTAGTCCAGGCGGCTGACTAAGCGATAACCCCAAGATGAGTTTGTTGCGAAGCCGCCACCGACTTGTTCCTGACAGGAGCCATTGGACACCGCGGCCAGCAAGGCGGCGCCACCGGGCTGCGCACAGGATGGCAGGGCGGCGCCGGGGCCATTAAAGGGCACGTCGCTGAGGTCTTGATGGGTATAGCCTACTTCGCCCAGCACCACCCATTGCACGGCCCCAAAGCTGGGCCCAAAAATCTGGGTAAAGGTGACCTGGGCCTGTGTCGTGGCGACGCGATCAAAGCCGGTGATGGTCTCGCCCGGGGCGGCGCCGGCGGGCCGCAAACGCGAACCAGCGGGAACCAGGGCGGCGAGCACCACCTCTGCTCCGCTGATTTGTACCGGATTGTTGGGGCGATAGCTGACCTCACCCTGGACCGCAATGCCCAGCGGGCCATTGGTGTTGAAGCTCAGGCCGTATAGGGAAATATCCTCGGGATACTCCACGAAGTAGCTGGCCCTACAACCCTCAGCAGCCGGGTCCTGCGAGCACAGCGGTGCACTCAGATTCCCTGGCGTTGTCGCATCGCCCCGGATCGCGGACGCGAAGGGAATGCGACTGTGGTAGTTCAGGTAGTACAGGCCGAACTCGGTGGAATTGAGTGCCGTCGAGAAATACCGCAGCACAAAACCACCTTCGTGACCAGCGTCTTCGGGCATACGGTTGCCTTCCCGCGGCGCCCACACCTGCTGGGCACCGTCATCAGTCGGGTCTGGAGTGAGCACGGCAAAGGGTCGGGAGTTATCGTCCTGGCGACGCCCAAAACTCACCACCACTTTGTCGCCATCGTCAGAGGCAAAGTCATTGGTGGAAAAGTAGTTGCCACGGGGATCGATTTCGATCTCCTGAAACTCGGTGATCCACATGGCTTCGATACTCAGCGAGCTGGTCAGCGCCGTACTGGCCCAAAGCATGCTGATGGGGCGAAGAGCATTCCGGAGCTCGGCTCCGGGCAGGCGAAAACGCGCCACATCAATGGGGTTGACCACGTTGAGGCCGTTTTGAATAAAGGTGCCCTCCCCCCAGTTCACCACCTGACGCCCGGCCCGCACCAGCATGGGCCGGCCGAGGACATCTAGATCGGCCCAGGCAAAAAGGTCCAGCAGCTCACCTTCCATTTCGGTGCGCTCTTGGCCGCGATCCCCAAGCTCGTCTTCGCCCCGGGCTCGCGCTCGGCCCAAACCATCATTGGCGGCTAGGCGATCGTTCAGATTCCCGGCCTGATCCGCTTGGTAGTTATAAAAGCCGGAAATCCGGGAAAAGGCGCCCCAGCGGCGCCCGGATACAAAATCTAGGTCTACCGTACCCTGGGCCACGCCAGCGATTAAGTCTCCCTTTTCGAAACCGTAGTTGCCATCATCGCCGTTGACCGAACGCGCGGTACCGCCATTGGCGATGCCGATGAGGGCTTCGTCCATGTCTTCCATGCGAATCGAAGCGCCGACGCTCAGTACCGTATCGACTTGTAGTGAGGCCTCGCCCCACTCATACGTCGCCGCGAAGGCTGGCACGGCTAGCGCGCTGCTCCCCAGCAACAGACTCGCCGTCCCCCAATAGGACCAGTTCTTCATTATGTTGTCTCCTCTGATAACGATTAGCGTAGTCAGCTTGCTAACTACGCTCCGTGTAGCTGATGCCTAGCTCGACGCGGCTGTTACACCACGCCGGAACGCGAGCATCACGAACTACTACGGCATTCGCTCATAGGTGGAGGCAGACAATCTGTACGACTTCCTAAAGAGCTTTGTCAGTTTTTCCCTACGTTTACTTCAGTTTTTTCTGGGGGCGGGCCCAGTCGGCAATGCTGCGCTGCTTCGTTCTAGCGACCGTGAGTGCATTTTCTGGTGCATCCTTGGTGATGGTGCTTCCAGCCGCAATGGTCGCCCCGGTACCTATAGACACGGGTGCAACGAGGGCAGAGTTCGACCCGATGAAGGCATCATTGCCGATATGGGTCTGATGCTTATTCACCCCGTCATAGTTACAGGTGATCGTGCCTGCCCCAACATTGACGCCAGAGCCAAGCTGCGCATCTCCAACATAACTCAGGTGGTTAATTTTGCTGCCTTTACCCACCTCAGCCTTCTTTGTCTCTACAAAGTTACCCACGCGAACTTGCTCGGCAAGCTTGGTGCCCGGCCGCAGTCGAGCATAAGGACCGATAACGCAGTGAGCACCGAGTTGGGCGCCCTCAATATGGCTGAAGGCCTTGACCTCAACGCCCTTCTCTAATGTGCAGTTGCGCAGCACACAATGCGGACCGATTCGCACACCGGCTCCCAGTTGCACCTCACCTTCGATAACGCAGTTCACATCGATGAAACAGTCTTCTCCCGCCTTGAGGGACCCCCTTAGGTCCAGTCTGTGCGGGTCCGCCAGGGTGACGCCTTGACGCATCAGGGTCTCAGCACAGCGACGCTGCCAACGGCGCTCAAGATCGGCCAATTGAACACGATCATTGACGCCCTGCACCTGCATATGGTCGGCGGTTTGAACCGCCTCCACCATCTGCTCATCCGCGCGGGCCAAGGCCACACAGTCGGTCAGGTAATACTCGCCTTGGGCGTTGTTGCAGGAAAGCTGACCCAACCAATTGCGCAGCCGCTTCGCCGGGGCAGCCATAAACCCGGTGTTGACCTCCTGCACACTTAATTGCGCTGGGTCGGCATCTTTATGCTCAACAATGGCTTGGACCGTTCCATCAGCGGAGCGAATAATTCTTCCATAACCGCTGGGGTCTTCCATGTGCACGGTCAAGATGCTCAATCCATCGGCAGCCGCTCGCAGCAGCTCCTTCGCAGTGTCGGGCTGTAGCCCTGGCACATCGCCGTACAACACCAACACATGGGCCTCATCTGGTATCGCGGGCATGGCCTGCTGTACGGCATGACCGGTCCCAAGCTGCTGATCTTGCAGCACCCAGTTGAGGTCATACCCGGCAAACTCGGAACGCACCATGTCGCCGCCATGGCCATACACCACATGGGTTTGCGCCGGTGTTAAGGACTGTGCGGTGTGCAAGACATGCCCCAACAAAGGACGCCCAGCTAGGCAGTGCAGCACCTTAGGTTGTGCCGACTTCATGCGAGTCCCCGCACCGGCAGCAAGAATCACAATATGCAGATTCATGACAATACTCTCTACAACAAAAAACCCCGCACTGGGCGGGGTTTCAATACAAACATGAGAACCAAAGCTGGGCGCTTAATTGCGACCCTTGATCTTCTTGATCAGGTGTAAACGGGCCGCCGCTTCAATAAGCTCTGCCTGGGCGCGCGCCAGGTCCACATCGGCCTTCGCATTTGCCACCGCATCTTCAGCATCGCGCTTCGCCTTCTCTGCACGGGCCTCGTCGATGTCCGCAGCACGCTCAGCGCTGTCCGCCATGACCGTGACGTGGTGAGGCTGAACCTCCAGGATCCCGCCGTTTACAAAGATTGCTTCGTCCTTGCCCTCCGCGTCGCGCACGCGCACGGCACCTGGACTGAGCTGCGTCAGTAGAGGCGCATGGCGTGGAGCAATACCGACCTCACCCATCACGGCCGGAGCAAAGACCATTGCTGCGTCACCACTAAAGATTTCTCCTTCAGCGCTGACGATATCTACATGCAATTTCATAGCGTAATTATCCTGGACCTATTCCACACCGCGAGCAAGCTCTCAGAGGGAGTTTGCCGCAACACCGTGAAGCAAGGAATTTGGATCAAACCTCAGCCGCTTTTTCAGCCGCTTCTTCAATGGTGCCCACCATGTAGAAGGCCTGCTCGGGAAGGTCATCGTATTCACCATCCACAATGGCTTTAAAGCCACGGATGGTGTCCTTCAACGACACGTACTTACCAGGAGCGCCGGTGAAGACCTCAGCCACGTGGAAGGGCTGCGAGAGGAAGCGCTGGATCTTACGAGCCCGAGCAACGACCTTTTTATCTTCTTCGGACAGCTCATCCATACCAAGAATGGCGATGATGTCTTTGAGCTCTTTATAGCGCTGCAACACACCCTGAACAGCGCGGGCCGTGTTGTAGTGCTCGGCGCCAATCACATTAGGGTCCAACTGGCGGCTGGTGGAGTCCAGCGGATCCACAGCCGGGTAAATACCCAGCGAGGCGATGTCACGCGACAGAACCACGGTGGCGTCCAAGTGAGCAAAGGTGGTCGCCGGAGAGGGGTCGGTCAAGTCATCCGCGGGAACGTAAACGGCCTGCACGGAGGTGATAGAGCCCTTCTTGGTGGAGGAGATACGCTCCTGCAACACACCCATTTCCTCGGCCAAAGTAGGCTGGTAGCCCACAGCCGATGGCATACGACCCAGCAGTGCCGACACCTCGGTACCCGCCAAGGTGTAACGGTAGATGTTGTCGACGAAGAACAGAACGTCACGACCTTCGTCACGGAAGTACTCCGCCATGGTGAGGCCGGTCAGGGCCACACGCAGACGGTTACCCGGTGGCTCGTTCATCTGGCCGTAAACCATGGCCACCTTGGACTCGACGAGGTTGTCCAGCTTGATGACGCCGGCATCGGACATCTCGTGATAGAAGTCATTCCCTTCACGAGTACGCTCACCCACACCGGCGAACACGGACAAGCCCGAGTGCTCGGTAGCAATATTGTTGATGAGCTCGAGCATGTTCACGGTTTTACCCACGCCCGCACCACCGAAGAGGCCGACTTTACCGCCCTTAGCGAAGGGGCAAAGAAGGTCGATCACCTTGATGCCCGTTTCCAAGAGGTCCGTCGCGCCAGAAAGTTCGTCATAGGCTGGAGCGTCGCGGTGGATTTCCCACTTGTCGTCCGTCTTGACTTCACCGCGCTCGTCTTGAGGCTCGCCCAAAACGTTCATGATGCGGCCGAGTGTGCCTTGGCCGACGGGCACGGAAATCCCGGCGCCGGTGCCTTTGACAGACAAACCACGCTTCAGGCCTTCAGAAGCTCCCATGGCGATGCAACGCACAACGCCATCACCCATTTGTTGCTGGACTTCCAGCGTTAGCCCTGTGTCTTCAACAAGCAATGCGTCGAAGACCTTAGGCAAGTTATCGCTAGGGAACTCCACATCGACAACTGCGCCGATGATCTGAACAATCTTTCCGTTACTCATCTTGATAGCCTCTTGAGAGGGGGCCGCGATAGCATGCTATCGGACCAATTTCTTGAAATTCGAGATTTAAACCGCGGCGGCGCCACCAACGATTTCCGCCAATTCTTGGGTAATCGCAGCCTGACGAGCCTTGTTGTATTCGAGCTGCAGCCCGTCGATGATGTCACCGGCGTTATCGGAAGCGGCCTTCATGGCAATCATCCGTGCGGCCATTTCACAGGCCACATTTTCGACCACAGCTTGGAACACCTGACTTTCGATGTAGCGAGATAGAACTGCGTCCAACAATTCGACCGGCTCTGGCTCGTAGATGTAATCCCACAAGTTCGGCAGTGCGTCAGTGTTGTCGGCCGGCTGCAAAGGCAGCAAAGTCAATGGAGTGGGCTGCTGGGTCATGGTGTTGACGAAGCGGTTACCAAACAGCACAACCTCGTCATACTGCCCTTCACGGTACCCATCCAAAGCCACCTTGATGCTGCCCAGGAGGCTGTCCAAGTGGGGGTTATCGCCAAGGTTGGCCAGCGTACCCGCCAACTTAAACTTCATGCGTTTAAAGAAGGCAATTGCTTTACTGCCAATCAGCAGCAGCTCTGCTTCTACACCAGCGTCCTGATAGTCGCGCAGTTTGCTCAGCACTTGGCGGAACAGGTTCACGTTGAGGCCGCCGCATAAGCCGCGATCGGTACTCACCACAACCACTGCGGCCCGCTTCACCGGCCGCTCCACCATAAATGGATGACGGTACTCAGGGTTGGCCTGAGAAAGATGCCCAATCGTGCGTAACATGCGCTCCGCGTACGGACGCGATGCGGCCATACGGTCCTGAGCGCGGCGCATCTTACTCGCCGCGACCATTTCCATCGCCTTGGTGATCTTCTGCGTATTTTTTACACTTCCGATCTTGGTCCGAATTTCCTTGGCGCCTGCCATGTCAGCCCCTTCGCCTTACGCGGCCCACTGTTTTTTGAATGACTCCAGTGCCGACTTAATGCCGGACTCGATCTCGTCGTTGTAGGCACCACTAGCATTGATGTTGTCGATCAACGGCTGTTGATCGCTGGCCAGATAGCGGTGCAGAGCCTCGTCAAAGGCCACAACCTTGTCCACCGGCACATCGTCGAGGTAGCCCTTGTCAGCGGCGTACAACGAAACCGCCATGTGGCCAACGGACAGCGGCGCGTATTGCTGCTGTTTCATCAATTCGGTCACACGTTGCCCGCGCTCCAACTGACGACGGGTCGCCTCGTCCAAATCCGAAGCAAACTGCGCAAAGGCTGCGAGCTCTCGGTACTGAGCCAAGGCCAGACGAATACCACCACCAAGCTTCTTAATGATCTTGGTTTGAGCTGCGCCACCCACACGAGACACCGAAATACCGGCGTTCATAGCTGGGCGGATACCCGCGTTGAAGAGGTCAGTTTCCAAGAAGATCTGACCATCGGTGATCGAGATCACGTTGGTGGGCACGAAGGCCGACACGTCACCAGCTTGAGTCTCAATGATGGGCAAAGCGGTCAAGGAACCGGTTTTGCCTTTGACTTCACCGTTGGTGAACTTCTCGACGTAATCTTCGTTCACGCGTGCCGCACGCTCGAGCAAGCGAGAGTGCAGGTAGAAAACGTCACCTGGGTAGGCCTCACGACCTGGGGGACGACGCAGCAGCAAGGACACCGAGCGATAAGCTACGGCCTGCTTGGAAAGATCGTCGTAGATAATGAGAGCGTCTTCGCCGCGGTCGCGGAAGTACTCACCCATGGAGCAGCCCGCATAAGGTGCGATGAACTGCATGGCTGCCGTTTCAGAGGCCGTCGCCGCTACCACAATGGTGTGGCCCATGGCGTCGTTCTCTTCCAGCTTGCGCACTACGTTGGCGATGGAGCTGGCCTTCTGGCCAATCGCGACGTAGATACACTTAATGCCAGAGTCTTTCTGGTTGATGATCGCGTCAATCGCCAGAGCCGTCTTACCAGTCTGACGGTCACCGATGATCAGCTCCCGCTGGCCACGACCGACTGGAACCATGGCGTCCACCGATTTGTAACCGGTCTGAACGGGTTGGTCCACAGATTTGCGATCGATAACGCCGGGGGCGACTTTCTCGATGGGGGAGGTCAAATCAGCTTTGATTTCGCCTTTGCCATCGATGGGGTTACCCAGGGCATCAACAACGCGGCCGAGCAAGCCTTCGCCTACGGGCACTTCAAGAATACGACCCGTGGTCTTCACGGTGTCGCCTTCAGAAAGGCCTTTGTAATCACCCAGGATTACGGCACCAACTGAGTCGCGCTCGAGGTTCAAAGCCAGACCATAAACACCGCCGGTAAATTCCAGCATTTCACCCAGCACGGCGTTGGACAGGCCATGAACGCGAGCGATGCCGTCAGCCAAGCTGACGATGGTGCCGGTATTCCGGGTTTCGGTCAGAGATTCGAAGTTCCCTATACGCGCCTTGATCAGTTCACTGATCTCTGCGGGATTCAACGGCTGCATGAAGCAATCCTCAATTTGATATCTAGTTCTTCAGTGAAGTTGTTGGGCCAAGCGGTCCAAGTCCCCTCGGATGGATGCGTCGATCACAATGTCGCCAGACTCGATGAATACACCGCCAATCAGACTGGTGTCTTCTTCGAACTCCAACTCCACCGTGCGTTCCAAACGCTTGGCCAAACCGTCCTGAAGCGCTTTGGCCTGGTCATCGCTAAGAGCGAACGCAGTGCGTACAACGGCTTCAAGGCGATTGTCAGCTGCGGCGCTTTGCTCAGCGAATGATTGCGAGATGGCAGGCAACAGAGCCAAACGGTCGTACTCGGCCAGCAGCTTGATGAAGGTTCCAACGTCAGCAGACTGACCTTCAACGGTGGCGGCCAATACGGCCGCCGCCTGCTCACCGCTCACCTGAGGCGAACGGATAACAACCTGCATCACATCGCTGCTCACAACCTCGGCTAGCTTTTCCAGGGCTTGGCCCCACTCGGCCACCTTGCCGGAAGCTTGAGCGTGCTTGAAGGCCGCTACGGCGTATGGACGAGCAAGGGTTTGGACGTCTGCCATCGGTTATACCTGCTCAGCAACTTGCTTCAGAAGGTCGGCATGCGTATCGGCATTGACCTCCTTACGCAAGATCTTCTCGCTGGCCTCAATAACCAAACGCCCCACCTCTTTTTGCAAGGCCGTACGTGCTTGTGACACCTGCTGCTGCACCTCGCCTTGAGCTGCTTCGCGGATGCGTTCGGCTTCGACTTTGGCCTGCTCACGCGCCTCTTCAACCAGTGCCGTGGCTTGACGGTTCGCACTGGCGACGATTTCACGCGCTTCCTCACGGACTTTGGCGAGTTCAGCATCGGCTTGGGCAGAGGCGTCCTGCAAAGCACGCGCTCCTTTCTCGGCCGCGGCCAGTCCATCGGCAATTTTCTGCTGGCGGTCCGCCATTGCTTGAGCAATGGGCGGCCAGACGTATTTCATCGTGAACCAGACGAAGATTGCAAAGGCAATCATCTGGCCGATGAGCGTGACGTTAATAGCCATTAATCAGGCTCCTGCTAGAGGTTTGGTCGGCAAACGGGTCTTGGCGAGCAAGAACCGTCTTAGCCTGCAGCGGCTTGCAGGGCAGCGACGAAAGGGTTGGCGAAGGTGAAGAACATGCCAATCCCGATCCCGATGAAGGTCACGGCGTCAAGCAGACCAGCAATCAGGAACATACGTCCGGTCAATACCCCGGCCAGCTCTGGCTGGCGAGCAACGCCGTCCAGCAATTTGCCACCCAGCAGGCCGAAACCAATCGCGGTACCGATGGCACCGAAGGCCAGAATCAGGCCTACGGCCAGCACGGTGAACCCCTGAATGTTGGAGATTGCCTCGATCATTGTGTAACTCCGTTGGAGATAAGTAGTTAAAGAAAAAAACGAGCCGCAAAGCGGTAAGGCTAGTGGTGCTCAGCCGCCAGTCCCAAGTAGACGATGGTCAGCACCATGAACACGAAGGCCTGCAAGGTCACCACCAGGATGTGGAACACCGCCCACAACCAGTGCAGCGCCAAACCGGCCGCAAACAACACAGCCCCCTGAGTAAACAGCAGGGCGATCAAAATAAAGATGAGCTCGCCGGCAAAGAGGTTGCCGAACAAACGCAAGGACAAGGAAATGGGCTTGGCCAACTCTTCCACGATGCGCAGGAGCAAGTTGAACGGCGCCAATTTGGGCCCGAAGGGCTGGGTCAGTGCTTCTTTACCGAAGCCAACGAAGCCCTTCATCTTGATGTTCATATAGAAGATGATGGCGAGCACGGACAGCGACAGACCAAAGGTGATGTTCACATCGGTACTGGGCACAACTTTGAGATAGTCCACGCCAACGCCATGCGCCATCCAAGGCAGCAGGTCGACCGGAACCAAGTCCATGCAGTTCATCAGGAAAACCCAGACGAAAATGGTCAGCGACAGCGGTGCGACTAAAGGGTGATGACCAGGGAAGGTTTCTTTGACGTTGGAGTCAACAAAGTCGACCACCATTTCCACAAAGTTTTGCGTACCACTGGGCACACCGGAGCTGACCTTCTTGGCAACACCGCGGAAAACCAGGGCAAAGACCAAGCCAAGCACGATGGAGAACACCATGCTGTCGACATGCAAAACCCAAAAACCCGTCGCATGCGGATCAATGGTCATGGTTTGCAGATCCAACTTGAGGTTGGTTAAGTGGTGGACCACATAATCTGTGGCGCTGTTTTCACCTGTTCCGCTTGCCATTGCGCGTTGCGCTCCCTAATTACGTTCGATGACCACGGCTACTGGCTACTAGCCAATACGCCGCCAAACACATGACGAACCCCGTCATGATAGGTACAAAATGTTCTGCCGCTTGCGCCATCACCATCGCGAGTAGCAATAGTGTGAGCACCTGCCGAAGCAATTGCGCCCGCTGCACAAGCCGCACGAAATCTCGAGGATTTCGCGCTCCGACCCGAGTTAGCGCAACGTAAACTCGCCAAGCGGCTAACGCTGTTGGCACGATTGCGATGACTGAACCCGCCAGTGAGGCCAGAGCTGCATCCCATCCAAAGGGCGCGCAGATTATGGCAGCAAACACTGCCAACTTGCCTTGCCACTTTAGTATTGCGCGGGCGGTGCGAGGATAACCGTGCACCAGCGCTGCACCCCTGACCAAATCCAGTCAAATATAGCTGATATTGCGGCAGTGCGTCAATTCCTCCTCCAGCTGGCAGAGCACTGCGCACGAGCGCGAAATGACGGAAATTGGTAGCCTTGCGCGCATGCGCAGCGTGATTCTCATTGGGCCCATGGGAGCGGGAAAGACCACCGTAGGGCGCGCGCTCGCACGGAGTTTGGGCTTTGACTTTATCGACGCCGACCAAGAGCTCGAGCAACGCTGCGGTGTAGAGATCCCCTTTATCTTCGAAAAAGAGGGTGAAGCGGGTTTTCGGCAACGCGAAACCGAGCTCCTCCGTGAGCTTGTCGCTCTCCCCGATAGCGTCATCGCGACCGGTGGTGGAGTGGTAACACAAGAAGAGAACCGCAAGCTGCTGCGCAGCGGCCCGTACGTGATTTATCTACTGGCTAGCGTGGACCAACAGTACAAGCGTACTCGCAACAGCACCCACCGACCTTTATTGCAGACCGCGGACCCGCGCTCCCGGCTGAACGATTTGTTCTGTCAGCGCGACCCCCTATATAGACAATGTTCAGACCTCATCGTGGCCAGCGCCATGCGCAGCACCCGTGAGCTCATCGACGATTTAAGCCGCCACCTTCAGCGCCGCCTCAATGCACCCCTGCCCCAAACTATGAAGTCATGAAACCTGTTCGTTTGGACGTCAATATCCCTGGACGGCACTATCCCATTCATATTGGGCAAGGGTTAATCGGCCAAGCCGATTTGCTGCCGCATCAAGCGCGCGCGCAATCTACGGTCATTATCAGCAATGCCACCATCGCCCAGCATTATTTGGCGCCACTGAAATCCACGTGGTCGGAGCCGGTCTTGCACTTTTTGATAGAAGATGGCGAGGCCTTCAAAACACTGGATACGGCCGCTGCGCTGATCGACTTTTTGCTCGAGCACAAGCTCGGCCGCGATACCACACTCATCGCCTTAGGCGGTGGCGTTGTCGGGGACCTTTGTGGCTTCGTGGCGGCAATTTACCAACGTGGCATTTCCTTCATCCAAGTGCCCACCACTTTGTTGGCACAGGTGGATTCCTCGGTGGGGGGCAAAACGGCGGTCAATCGCCCGGCCGGAAAAAACATGGTTGGCGCCTTCCATCAACCGCAAGTGGTGATTGCCGACTTGGCCACCTTGGACACTCTGCCCCAGCGCGAACTTCAGGCAGGCCTAGCGGAAGTCATTAAATATGGCTTGATTGGTGATGCCAATTTTTTTGCGTGGCTGGAAAATAACATCGAAGGCTTGTTAGAGCGCGACCCCAAGCTTCTTTTAGAAGCGGTGTACAACAGCTGCGCACATAAGGCCCGCGTGGTTGCGCGAGACGAGCGCGAAGCTGGCCAACGCGCACTTCTCAATTTAGGTCACACCTTCGGCCACGCCATTGAAGCGCATCTGCAATACAAAGGGTGGCTGCATGGAGAAGCTGTGGGTTGCGGAATGCTGATGGCTGCTGACTGCTCAGCCCGCCAGGGCTGGCTGGATGCCGATGCTGTGCACCGTATCGCCAGACTCCTAGAGCGTGCCGGACTTCCCCTAGCGCCTCCGGCAGGCCTAAGCGCCGCCAGTATGCTGAACTTCATGCGCGGCGATAAGAAAAATGTGGACGGGCAGATTCGCTTGGTGCTCTTCGATGGCATTGGCCAAACTCGGGTGAGCAGTGATTATGATGCCGCCGCGTTGGGTGCCACCCTACAAGCTTTTTGCACGACCGATTAGGCGCGCCGCAACAACACAGGCCGCTATGGCTGTTACGGCGCAGGATATAGTCGGCTTGCTCACCCACTCAGTACGCAGGGCGGCAGACACCCAGCATCACGCTCAGGCGACCGTATTTGAATCACGCTGATATCGCGCCGGCGACCTCGCCTGTACGGCGCGCCTTCATAGACGGAAAGGACATTCAATGACCACCATGACCGAGCGACTTTGGCGCGCCTACTTCGCGATTATGCTGCACCGCGCTTGGCTAGGCTGGCTGCTGGTATTGGGCTTATTAGCCTTGGCCGCCAGTCAAATACCCCAGTTCCGCTTAGATGCATCGGCCGATTCCTTGATCTTGGAGAACGATGACGACCTGCGCTACTACCGTGAGCTGAGCAAGCGCTACTCAGAGTCTGAGTTCCTCATCATCACCTACCGCCCCTATGGCGATTTGTTCGCTGATGCCACCCTGCAGCAGCTCAAGGCATTACGTGATGAGCTTGCTGCTGAAGCCGGTATTGCCGAGGTGACGTCCATCTTAGATGTGCCGCTGGTAGCCAGCCCGCCAATGTCACTGAGCGAAATTCAAAAAGGCACGCGCACGTTGTTGGACCCTGGAACCAATCGAGACATGGCGCGCGATGAGTTCGCGAACAGTCCGCTTTATCGAAGCTTACTGACCGATACCGATGGTGAAGTGACGGCTATCCTGGCGACCCTCAGCAAGGATTCCGCGACCCAGTCATTACTGCAGGAGCGCGAAAACTTGCGGGCCCGGCAGCAAGCTCAGCAACTGCCCCCCGATGAGGCGCAACGCCTGGAGCAAGTTGAGCAGCGCTACAAAGCATTGAGTGCTGAGCGCCAAGCTCAGCAGCGAGAGCTGGTTGCTGAGGTCCGCGACATCCTCATGACCTACGAAGATGAGGCCGAAATATTCCTGGGTGGGGTGCCCATGATTGCGGCCGACATGATTCGCTTTGTGGAGCAGGACCTCAAGCTTTTCGGCGGCCTGGTGCTCGTGGTCTTGGTGGTATTACTGGGCCTGGCGTTTCGACAATGGCAATGGGTACTGGTGCCGGTGACCGTATGCGCGGCGATTTTATGCATTGTTGTTGGGTTGATTGCATGGCGCGGCTGGCCCGTAACTGTGGTGTCGAGCAACTTCACCTCATTGACCTTGATTCTCAGCCTGTCATTAATGGTCCACTTGGTGGTGCGTTATCGCGAACTCCAACGGCTAACACCCAATGCCAGCAAAATGGAATGGCTCAAAGGGACGCTGACCAACAAATTAGCCCCCTCGCTGTTTACCACCATGACCACGATGATTAGCTTTGCGTCATTGCTCATCGCCGACATTCGGCCAGTAATCGACTTTGGCTTGATGATGGTGGCCTCCATTGCCTGTGCTTTTAGTTTTGGATTTTTGTTATTCCCCCTCCTCGCTCTAGCGCTACCGGCTCCAGGTTTGCCCCAGGAAGAGCACGATCGCACAGAGGGGCTTGTTGTTGGCCTGGGGCAGTTGGTCTTACGGCGTCGCAATGCGGTCTTGCTTGGCTACTCCGTCTTGGCCCTTGCCATGGGTTTAGGAATCAGTCGCCTAGGCGTTGAGAACCGCTTTATCGATTATTTCCAGGAAGATACCGAGATTTACCAGGGCTTGGTGCTCATCGATAAGGAGCTTGGCGGAACCACCCCTCTGGACATCATCATCGACGCTCCGCAGAGCTTCTATGAAGAACAAGCCCTATTCGCGGAGGAATTCGGGGACGACTTTGGAAGCGGCGGCATCTCGGGCTCTAGTTATTGGTTTAACCGCTTTGCCCTGGAACGCGTCGACGCCATTCATAGCTACCTCGACCAGTTGCCTGAAACAGGCAAGGTACTGTCCATGGCGTCAACGATGGGCCTGCTAGAACAGCTGAACAACAATGAGCCACTGGACAATTTCAGCTTAGCGATTCTCTACAACCGCGTTCCAGCGCAGATCAAAAGCACATTATTCGACCCATATTTGGGCCCAGATGGCAATGAGGTTCGCTTTAGCCTGCGCGTGATCGACTCCGACAAGAACCTCAACCGCAACGATCTTCTCAAGAAGATTCGCCAGGACTTAATTACCAACTTCGACCTGGAGCCAGAGCAACTCCGCCTGGCCGGGGCCTTGGTTCTGTACAACAATGTCCTGCAAAGCCTGTTCTCCTCCCAGATCATGACTTTAGGGCTGGTCTTTGCGGCCATTACTCTGATGCTCGCGGTTCTATTTCGATCGCTGCGCTTTGCGGCTATCGGCATCATTCCCACCCTGCTCACCGCCAGTACCATTCTCGGCCTCATGGGCTGGCTGGGGATTCCGCTGGATATCATGACCATTACCATTGCAGCCATCACCATTGGCATTGGCGTAGACGACACGATTCACTATCTGCATCGTTACCGTGAAGAACAGGCCCGCGTAGATGAGGTCGGCGTCGCCATTTTGCGCAGCCATGCCAGCGTGGGCCGCTCCATCTTCCTCACATCCGTCATCGTCACAGCGGGGTTTTCGGTGCTGAGCTTCTCCAATTTCACGCCCATCATCCTCTTTGGGCTATTGACGGGACTGGCCATGCTGCTGGCCTTTGTTGCGAACCTCACTTTGTTGCCAGCATTACTCCGTCTGCGCACATAGTGCTTGCTCGACGAACGACTGGACCTGGGGAAACGCCCCTAGCCGTCACTCAGCCGCTCATGACCGTTATTGCGGCATGAGCGGCCGCGCCGTTCAATACCCTGCAATAGTGCTTTAAAAAAAGGCGGGCCCGAAGGCCCGCCTGAATAAGACACTGTCCTACTTTTTGAGCTCAGTCACGGTGCTGCGACAGCTCGTTGCCGCAGGGTCCCCACATATTCAGGAACGGGGACTACGCCGCGTACACCCACCGCATCTCGCTCTGCTTGGGGAGCGAGGTTACCGCCTGAGGTTTCAGTGATGTCAGCAAAAGATAGGACCCGACCGTTGCCAAGCTCGGCCACAAAAAGGTTGCTGCCATCAAATGCAAGATCGACAGGGTTCTGGAGGAAGGTGCCATCGCCAGTGATCTCCGCGTCCACGAAAGTCTGCCCGTCGAGTAGCTGCGGAGGTGCAAGATTGGCTGAACGAATCACATGCAGGCCTCCAACACTTGCCTCTTGCCCCTGAGTATTCGTGGCCAACACCAAAACATCTGCACCTGGGATGTACTCAATCGCCGTGTAGCCAGCCGCCGCTGCGGTATCAAAGCCATCGTTACGTACCACCGACACCACTTCAGAGGGGTTTGGCGGCGTGTTGTCTTGACTACCTGCAATCAGGCTACCCAAGTAAGAAGAGAAGTTCTGGTATACGGCAAAGCGACCAACACTTGAGTTGGTGGCATTTGCCGCAAGGCTGACATAAAGGGTTCCCGTGCGACTATCAAAGTCAACGCCAGTGGGAATATTCCCTTCCACCGGAATATTCGCACCCAGCGTGCCTCCCACGCCGCATAGACTCACCACTTTGATACCCGCAGGGCCGGCACCTCCGCCGTCGGCAATCAGAGCCACTCCGAACTCATCAACAATGGTCATTCCTAAAGGGGTCTCGACCTGAGCAGTCGTTTCCTGCGCCAGTATGGTTCGGTCACGAAAGTCCTGGGTTGAAACCCCTTCCGGGCTCAGTCGGTTTTTTGCAGCCGCGTTCAACACATCGAGCCGAGTGACACCTGGAACATCGGGGTCCAGCGGCGGGAACAGGCCCTGCTCCGCTTCAATGAAGCTGGCAGCATATACATTACCCAAAACATCCAGGGCCAAACCGGCTGGCTGCAAGTCACCCGTGAGCGGGACGTTCAACGCAGGCACCATGCCAAGATCGCCCAAATCGCGCGACAGCCTTTGAATGCGCATCTGGTTGTTGGCACTGTCGAACTGCGTTGTGAGCACAAATGAAGCGTCGCCAGCAACCGCAGCCTGATCCGAACCTAGCGTATCAACGCTGGGCTGAGCGATTAGATCCAGTGGGCGCAGCACTAGGCTTGTGGGTGTACTCACAACAATGGCTTGAGCGACCGTGGGCGGGCTAACGCCGTCCAACGCAAAGACATCTTCGATGACAACCACTCGATCATTGCCCGCATCTGCGACGACCGCATCGCGTCCGTTGAGCACTACGGAAACAGGATCACCAAGACGATTATCCCCACCGGGTATGGATAGTACGGCGTCAGCCACAGCATTGGTCCCAAACCCACCCTCAACAAGAGCTGTGGCTTCGCCAATCACAAAAAGTTGACCGTCAGCTGCGCTTTGAGGCGCCGCGGGGTCAATCAGCAGACCGGCATCGACGACGATTAGGCGATCACTGGGAGCGTGATATGCCATGCCCTGTGGATTAATGCCGACTTCTTCACCACTGGCGGGCTCCCGCACAGCAACCACGGCGTCAGCCAAGATCGTAGAACCGGGCGTTTCGTCGGCTTCGACCGCAGCTCTTGCAAATTCGACCTCCGCGATAAAGTCATCGTAGATAGCGATGCGCCCTGTCGCCAAAGTTACAAAGAGTTGGTCGACATCCTCTAAATACATCACTCCGTTCGCAACTGGGCCTAAGGGGATACTCGCTACAAGAGGCGGGGTCCCCGCTGCGGCCGTTGACCCATAGACGTGTATGCCACGTAATTCGGAGTCATCGGTGAAGTTATCAAGGGCAATCAAATAGCCCTTGCTCACCGCTACAGTCACGTCTCCATAATTTTCAACAAGGGTCTCTTGCGAGAAGCTTCGATCGTAGCCGGTACTTTCGGAATCATCGAATGATGAGACGGCCGTCCTACGCGGCACCGCGCAAAGTTCACGCACCCCATTATTGTCATCATCATCTACAGCGACGAGCCTACCGTCAGGAAGCATCCGCATGCCGTCATTGATGATGGCTCCGTCAGTGCCTCCAAGTTGGAGGTTCCCAAAATTTTGGTCTGCAATGAACAAGTTGGTTTGCGGCCCAGGTCGATATTGATACCGCAGAATCTCCCCGGCTGAGGATAGGACGTAAAGGTCACTATCGTCGGCCTCTGCAGGTAGCGGGTATACCGTCACGAATGCGCTGGCTGAGGCGGTATTTTGTGCATTCGAGTTATCGACAACCGTTAGTTCGAACTCGAGTATGGTCACTTCCGCAACAGCAGGCGCAGTAAATGTCGCCGCCGCCGTATCGTCGTTATTGCCTAGGATTGGTCCCAGTGCTACACCTTCAAGAAGGGCAGGCTCTGCTCCCTCGAAGGACCATTGGTATCGAGTAATACTGCCATCGGCATCTGAAGCCTCAGCCGTTAAGGTAACCGTGTCGCCTTCATTGGCGGTTTGTTCCGGGATCGGCGTAACAATTGTGGGTGCTACTGGGCTTTCAGGAACCAACAAGGTGATAGCCACAGTGCGTCTCACAGTCGCGCCGCGCTCATCGGTCACCGCTAACTCAAACACCAAAGTCCGAGTGCTGCTGACCTCCGGGGCGAAGAAACTGGCGCTTACAGAGTTCGCGTTTGAGATGGTTACTACCGGCGATCCTTCAATCTGCCTCCAGCTGATCTCTAACTCACCGTCATCACCATCAGGGTCACTCGCAGACCCGACAAGAGGAACCGTAGCGTTGCTGTTCACTGAACGATTAGCGCCAGCATCAGCCTCTGGTGGGATGTTGTTCGGGTCGGGGTTATCTGAACTCCCCCCACTGCCCCCACCGCATGCGGTTGTGAGCACGAGCAGCACAGCCCACAGGGCCGAAAATTTGGTTAAGCGTCGCATTACTTTGGTTCCCTCAGCACCCCAGAACGGGTGATTCCCCTGGGTAAAAACATAACCTCGTCGATCATACGTAGATTCAATAGCTTAGGCAAAGGCCTTGAACCTCATTCCACTGTCACCGACTTCGCCAAATTACGTGGTTGATCGACGTCCGTACCCTTCAATACCGCTACATGATAAGAGAGAAGCTGCAGCGGCACAGTAAACAAGAGTGGCGCAATACTGGCTGGCGCCTCCGGCATGTGGATAACGTGCACGCCGGGTTCGGACTCTAATGCTGCACCTGGATCTGCAAACACGTATAGCTGGCCGCCGCGAGCGCGCACGACCTGGAGGTTGGCGCGCAGCTTATCCGCCAGTGCATCTCCAGGGGCGACCGCCACCACCGGCATGTCTTCGTCAATCAATGCCAGCGGGCCATGTTTCAACTCCCCCGCAGCATAGGCTTCAGCGTGGATATAACTGATTTCTTTGAGCTTAAGAGCTCCTTCCATGGCGACGGGATAATGCAATCCGCGCCCCAAAAACAGGCAATGGTGTTTCTCCACGAACTGCTCAGCCAATACATTCAAGCTGCGGTCCATGTGCAGGGCACGCTCAACAACACCCGGAGCGCTGAGTAAATCTCGGCACAGCGCTGACTCAGCCTGCGCCGACAAGCGCTGCTGCTGCTTGGCGACATAGCCGGCGACCAAAAGCATGCTGAGCAACTGCGTGGTGAAGGCTTTGGTGCTGGCCACACCAATCTCGACACCGGCACGCGTCAGCATCACCAGATCACTCTCATGCACCATAGACGACTGCGGGCTATTGCAGATCGTGAGTGTCGCCAGGTAGCCCGCCTGCTTGGCGTAGCGCAACGCAGCCAAGGTATCAGCCGTTTCCCCAGACTGTGAGAGGGTGATAAACAAAGTATTGGGAGGCACAACAGGTTCGCGATAGCGGTACTCGCTGGCGAGCTCCACCTGTACAGGAAGTCGTGCCAACTGCTCTATCCAACCTCCCCCGACTAATCCGGCATGCCAGCTGGTTCCACAAGCCGCAATATGGACTTGCTGCACCTGACTGAGAATATCGGTGGCCGCGGGCCCCAGAGAGCTCTCCAGCAGCTGCGCTTCGGTCAAACGCCCCTGCAAGGTGTCGAGCAAAGCCTGTGGCTGCTCAAATATCTCTTTGAGCATGTAGTGACGATACCCGGCCTTGTCGGAGGCATCGCCCAATGCCGCCAGCTCTTTGGCGGGGCGCTCCACCAACTGCTTGTCGCGATCGTAGATTGTCAAGCTATCGGCGCTAAGCTCAGCAGTATCCCCGTCCTGCAAATAAATGAAGCGCTGGGTGACTGGCAATAGGGCTTGGGCATCGGAGGCAGCAAAATGCTCCCCCACTCCAAGGCCGAGAACCAACGGCGAACCCATTCGGGCACACACTAACTGCTGCGGAGCATGAGACCACATCACCGCGATGGCATAAGCGCCCCGCAAACGTTCTATCGCTGCCTGCACGGCGGCATGGAGATCGCCCCCCTGCAGGGCGCGGGCGATGAGGTGGGCAACCACTTCCGTATCTGTCTGCGAGTGAAAGACGACGCCGTCGGCGCGCAGCTCCTCGCGGAGCTCCACATCGTTTTCAATAATGCCGTTATGCACGACCGACAGCTGGTCAGCGACGGTTTGCGGATGCGCGTTGTTCTCGCTGACCCCACCGTGAGTGGCCCATCGAGTATGCGCGATGCCGCAACTGCCCTGCGTCTTCGCCTGCTCAACAGCCTCCCCCAACGCAGCCACCTTGCCCACGGCCCGAACCGTTGTCAGTGTCGAGGGCGAATCTTGGATGGCCAAACCTGCCGAGTCGTATCCCCGATACTCCAAACGGCGTAAGCCCTCCATCAAGATTGGCACCACATTTCGGCTGCCAACCGCCGCTACGATTCCACACATCAGCTCGTTCTCACTCTACTGAACACGTCCCTGGTCAAGAGCGCTAGTGTACCGAGGCTTGCTCCACTCCTGCCGCACCCAGGGCTAAAGTCAGCATCAATCTCTAAGCAGGGCCGGGATCTTTGGAGCGGGGCTCTTGAGCGGAAGCCGGGTGAGAGCTGTGCGTGGTTGCCTGTCCATGGCGGCCCAAATCAAAAACATCTCCTGGTCTCGCCACACGATAGCCTGCCGCTTCAGCCTGCTGTACCGCCGACTCGTTCTCCAAATGGTAGAGCACCATGCGCTCCCGCTGCCCCTGGCTGTACTCGCGTACTAGGTCCTCGATGCCGGTGTGCGCCGGATTCCCGCTAAGCCCAGCGTCATGGAAGATAGTCTCCCCAGCTCCAGCCAAGGCAGTCACCCATTCTGGAATCGGCCGGGTGTCTCCGCTGTAGAAAAACAAGCCGGGCACAGCAAGGCCAAAGGCCGAGTTTGGGCGATGGTGGCGCGTAGGGAAGACCTCGCAGCGGATTCCATCCAGCCAAAACTGGCGATGCACAGGTATGAGCTGGAAAACATCCCAAAAGTTGCTTCCACCTTCGGCCAGAGCCTCCGGATAAGAGCCCAACCGCTGTTGAAGTAAGGGCACCAACTCCGCCGGGCAGAACAATTTCAGCAGTGGCTGCGGATTGCCATTTTCTGCTGCCACGGCAAGCTGGTAGTACCAACTCTCCAAGCCAGCGCAGTGGTCCATGTGCACATGAGTCAGAAATATCGCCGGTGGCAGCGCATCAAAATCTCGCTGCCACAGCTGGGGAACCGACCAGCCGCAGTCCACCAACAAACGCGGCTTGCCGTCACTTAGCCAAACGGCGGCGGCATTTCCTAAATCTGGGCTTTGGCTGTTGCCGCTGCCAAGGAACATCCATTCATGGACCATAAGGTAGCCTTTAGTATGGGCGACGCGGGCCTCAACCTACGCGAGTGAACATAGTCATGTGCCTATGATGTGTTACCCGCATGACAACTCTATGGACGCCAAGGTGGCAACTAGTCGCGTGAATGATCCCGAACGCTCGACACTATCGACGCCAGTAGCCTTGCAACCGGGTGACGGGGCCAGCCTCGTACTTTACCGCGAAGCATTGGGCGCAGAGCATGCCGCGCGCACGTTGGCGGAATTACGCGCGACACTCCCCTGGGAACAACAGTCCATCCAAATCTACGGCAAACAGCATCTGCAGCCCAGGCTAAGCTGCTGGATCGGCGACCCTGAGGCAGCGTATTCCTATTCAGGAACCCGGTTTCACCCGCGTCCCTGGCCAGATTCTCTATTGCGGATTCAAAAATGCCTGGAAACCTTGACTGGGCACACATTCAACAGCGTGTTGTGTAATGCCTACAGGGACGGCCATGACAGTATGGGCTGGCATGCGGACGACGAGGCCGAGCTTGGAGAGCGTCCCGTTATAGCCTCCTACTCGCTAGGGGCCACACGGAGCTTCCAAATGCGCCCCAAATCTCGGCCCAGGCCGTCCCCACCGTGGAGCATTGAACTGGCTCATGACGACTTGGTAGTAATGTCTGGCCGCACCCAGCAGCTTTGGCAACACGCTATTCCCAAACGCCTGCGGGTCAAGGACTGGCGCATCAATCTCACCTTTCGCTGGATTAAACACGCCTCCTGACTTTAGGGCTATTTGCGGACCTCAAAGGCGCAACTACACCATTTCGCTTGCGCTGGCTGTTAGGGTGGGATATCACTCGTATCCCGCGTGATACCAATGCGAACCATACCGATGGACAACGCCGACCTCCCCCAACGCACCCAACGCTGGAACCGTGTGCTTAAGCAAAAGCACCTCAGCGAAGAGCTGGCCGTTGATGAACTACTCCGGCGTGTCAAAGCCAAGCCCTACCCTGCCGCAGATGTGGGAGAGGTTGCCCAGCAAGTGGTTGCTGCATCCCGGGAGCAACGTTCCCGGCAGGGAACATTAGACGCCTTCTTGAATCAATTCGGTTTGAGCAATCAGGAGGGAGTTGCCTTGATGTGTCTGGCCGAGGCGTTACTGCGCGTGCCAGATGCCCCTACCCAAGATGCACTCATTGCGGAAAAAATCTTGGCTGGCAAATGGTCTGAACACCGCGGCCACTCGGAGAAAATATTTGTCAACGCTGGCGTGTGGGCATTAATGCTGACCGGGCGGCTACTCGAATCTGAGCAACAAGAAGCCCACGCCTTGGGCACCCGTATCCGCAAGTGGGTCGCCAAAAGCAGCGAAAGCACCATTCGTGGGGCGGTGCGCCAAGCGATGGCCATTATGGGCGGCCAGTTTGTCTATGCCGAGCGCATTGAAGACGCCCTGGAGCGTCGCCCCAAAAAAGGCTACGTGCCAGGACTATTCTCCTTCGACATGCTTGGGGAAGGCGCACGCACACCCAGCATGGCCAGCCGATATTTCGAGCATTACGCCAATGCTATTCAGGCCGTGGGCCGCCGCGACGCAAACAGCTCCGAACCGCTGACACGCCGCGCTTCGGTATCTATCAAGCTCTCGGCTCTACATCCACGATACGAGGCCACGCAGCCCCAGCGGGTCTGGGATGAGCTCTATCCGCGCATCCGTAGTCTCATCGTTCAAGCCGCGGAGCGCGATGTTCCAATCACGCTGGATGCTGAAGAAGTTGACCGGCTGGAGACCAGCCTGGAAATTCTGGAGCAGCTGCTGCAAGAGCCCAAGATTCGTGGCTGGAACGGCTTGGGGCTTGCGTTACAGGCCTACCAACTCCGTACACCGGCCATTATCGAATGGTTGCAACAGCTTGCTGAAGACACCGCGCATCAGATTCCCGTGCGCTTGGTTAAGGGTGCCTACTGGGATTCCGAGATCAAGCACAGCCAGGAGCAGGGCCATCCGGGCTACCCGGTCTACACCAGCAAGGCCGCCACTGACCTGAGTTACTTGGTGTGCGCCCAAATGCTGTTCGATTGTGGCGACTGCGTCTACCCTCAGTTCGCCACCCACAATGCTCACACCATGGCGGCTGTGATGGCCATGTCCAAGGGGCGGCCATTTGAGTTCCAGCGCTTGCACGGCATGGGTGAGCTGCTCTACAAGGCGGCCCGAGAACATGCGGTTGACCCCAAGGTTCCAATCCGCGTTTACGCCCCTGTGGGCGAGCACGCCGACCTTCTCCCTTATCTGGTTCGTCGCCTATTAGAGAACGGAGCGAACTCCAGCTTTGTCCACCGCTTCCTCAATGAGCAGCTTCCCATTAGCGATGTGATCGCCGACCCCGCTGAACTCATCCGAGAGAGCCGGGCGCACGCGCACGACCATGCTCATGGCCGCATTCCCTTGCCCCATGAGATGTATGGAGAAAGCCGCGAGAACTCCAAAGGCATGGATGTATTTGGCACCATGAGCCGACAGGCTTTGGAGTCAGCCTTGGAGCGTCACCGGCGCGCAGCAAGCCCCGAGGCGAGCTGTTTGGTGAATGGCCTCCCCTGCGGCGGCGACCCCATCGACGTGTATTCACCCGTTGATCAGCAGATGCGCGTGGGCAGCGTGCGCTTGGCAACGCCCACCGAACTGGACGAAGCCCAGCGCGTGGCGCGTGCCGCGCAGCCCGCATGGGATGCGCGTGGCGGTGTGGACCGCGGGCGCATCTTGCGAGCCATGGCTGACGCCCTGGAAGCCGAACCTGCCCAGCTTTTGGATCTCATTAGCCGGGAAGCCGGGCGCACCATTCCGGATGCCATTAGCGAAGTCCGCGAAGCTGTGGATTTCCTGCGCTTCTATGCCGCACAGGCGGAGGCGGAGTTCGAGCAGCCACAGGTGCTACCTGGACCTACAGGGGAAGCTAACTCTCTGAGTTTGCATGGCCGGGGTGTGTTCGTCTGCATCTCGCCCTGGAACTTTCCGCTGGCAATTTTCACCGGCCAAGTCGCCGCCGCCTTGGCCGCGGGAAACACCGTATTGGCGAAGCCCGCCGAGCAGACCAGCATCATTGCGCAGGTCGCAGTACAACGCTTCTTCGAAGCAGGCCTGCCGCCCCAGGTCTTGCAGCTTCTGCTCGGAACCGGGGCCGAGGTCGCTGCTCCATTGATCGCGCAAGGTGACATCGATGGCGTGGCCTTTACTGGCTCTACCGCCACCGCCAAGCGCATTCAATTGGCTTTGGCGCAACGTTCTGGGGCCATCTTGCCGCTAATTGCTGAAACCGGCGGCTTAAATGCCATGGTGGTTGATTCCACCGCCCTGCTGGAACGCGCCTGCGACGACATTTTGGCCTCGGCCTTTGGCTCAGCCGGTCAGCGCTGTTCTGCATTGCGAATGCTGTTGGTGCAAGAAGACATCGCCAAAGATCTCCTAGCCATGCTCAAGGAAGCGCTGCAGATGCTGCGCCTGGGCAAACCCTGGGAGCTGTCCACAGATGTGGGGCCGGTGATTGATCAAAAGGCCCGGCAAGGAATTCAAGCTCACCTCGAGCGCATGCAGTCTGAAGCGCGTCCCGTGGCCCATCTCGGCGTGCCCAGCAGCCTGCGCAGCGGAAACTTTGTGGGGCCGCACATCATCGAGATTGATGGCATCAACCAAGCTCCGGAAGAAGTGTTTGGCCCGGTTCTTCACGTGCTGCGTTGGAATGCCCGCAACCTACATCAACATATGCAGGATCTCAAAGCCACCGGCTATGGCCTCACTTTTGGTGTGCATAGCCGACTGGACCGGCGCCAGGATAATTGGGCGCGTTTCATGGGTGTGGGTAACACCTACATCAACCGCAGCATGGTAGGAGCAGTCGTGGGATCACAGCCCTTCGGCGGCAGTGGCCTCTCAGGCACTGGCCCCAAAGCGGGTGGCCCGCACTACTTGTACCGCTTCGCAACGGAACGCTGCCTGAGCGTGAATACCACCGCCATCGGTGGCAACACGGAGTTGTTCAGGATCGCTGAGTAACGCAGCCAGCGTACCCAGACGCGCTACAAGCCGCTGATTTTACTGCCCTTTAACGTTTCTATTACAGCTGCTGCGCTTGACTAGGAGCCATCCTTTTCAAGCGCAGCCGCCGGCTGCCGGGACGGTGCAGCATGCGATCCACGCTGTTGGGTTTAGCAAGCTTAGTGCTTTGTACAAGTGGCGCTGCCAGCGCGGCGCCAGCAACGGGCGCCATCAAAAATGGCATTGCTATCGCTTGGCCCATTACTAGCCAGGGCAATCTGCATCTGCAGCTGCATGAGCGCAACAACCCGGACAAGCAACCCCTACGCTGGTCTAGGCGCATTGAACCGCGTAGCGACAACCGCCTGCGCTGGTCGCTGGGCACCGTCATTAAGGGCTATCGCACATGGGATGGGCAAAATCTCATTCGGCCCATTCCCAGAGTTCGCGCCAATATGCCTTGGCGGGGCCACCGTGTATACACCGAACTGAGCTACGGCCAATGGAGCTCAGATGGACGACGCACACCTATGGATGACCCCACCGTGCAATGGCATATGCGCCTGGACTGGCGGCGCTAAGCGCCATGTCCAAGCGCCTTCAGCCTCAGCGCTGCGGGTAGACGAAAGCCGGGGCGTAAAGGCCTGTTCCTGACTGCATAGGAGGAGCGGGTAGCTTCTCGCCACCCACAATCATGCGGCCACTGTCATCCACATAACGCAACCATGTCTGCGTGGGCTGTTTGCCCTGCCCCGGTGCGCGGTAATCACAAACGCCATCGGCAAACACCTCCTCCAACACGCTCCACTGCTCTTCGGTGAAAGGCACCGGCCCATAATCGAAGTCTCTGGAGAAGGGCTTGAGTTGGCAATTGAAGTTGTCGGCGGTACGGGTATCTCCCGCCACGGTGCGCGGCGTGCCATAAGCATACAGAGGACGAAGAAGGTCGACGCAAACCTCACCGAGCACCCTCTGCCCGCTCAGGAGCGCACATTGGTCTTCGATATCTGCGGGTCGACTCCGCGAAATTTTGTCGGCCAGCGGCGTGGCACTGTTGTCTGCCTCTATAGCGGCCAACCAGCGGTCCATGGCATCTAAGCCCGAATACACATAATCCAGATCGCCCACTAAAGGCGCGGGCCCTGCCCACATCACATGGTTGCGAGCACTGCCATGCTCGCGCTCAATACGCCAGCGAACCCACCAGGCGTGCACAGAGTCGTGGGCAATACCTGGGTCCGGCCCCACCAGCGTCAGGATGGGAACGGTATCCAGGTTATTGGCCATATTGATCGCACCACTCTTGTAGGCATTCGCAACCGCCATGGGGTCGGCTTGGGTACGTTCGGCTTGTGGCTGAATATCTAAGGTCAGGCCACCAATACGCTGATTGAGGTCTACGAATTGGGTGGTGGTGATCTGCCCGTTCCGCAGGGCTTCTAAGCCGTACTGCACGCCGACGTTCCCGAGCGGGATGCCGGTGAAACCAAAACCGACCTGCTGCTCTGGTGCAAACCATACCTCCGGCGGGCGTTGGCCAAAAACATGTGGCATCCACTCGATGATGCCGCAGCGCTGCCCGCTGGGATTGGTGTCGGGGTCATAACTGTTGTCGCCAAAGCAGCTTCCCGTCGTACGAGTGGCCGCCTTGAACAGACCCTCATCAGCCGTGACGGCATTGACATGAGAAATATGCCCTTCTACGAGACCCCATTGGTGTGGGCTCCAAACGACGCCTGGCCCCCAATTCTGAGGGTTTTCAAAGTACAGGCGCATGAGATGCAAATCGAAGAACTGCAAACCTGGAGACAATGAGTCCGGGTAGGCACACTGAGTAATCAGCCCCTGATACAGCCCTGGATAGGCGTTCGCCATGGTCAACTGCGCGATGGCACCGCCGGAGCAGCCCGAGCCAATGGTGTAGCGCAGCGGCCCATATTGCTCAACGAAACGCTCCTTGGCCATCATGATCGACTCGGCCTGCAGGATGGGGTCGCAGTTATGGCCCCCGTTGTTCAAGGCGGTGGAGAGCACCGCATATCCCTGGCTCAGAGCGTAGACATAGCTTTGCTCGACTTGCGGCACATCATTCAAGGTGCCGGAGTAATCATTCAGCGGCGCCCGACCCGGCGTATACGATGCCCCACAATTGCCGCCATGAGGAATGAATAGCTTGCCATTCCATTGCGGTTGTGGCGCCCAGGACTGCCAGTCATCCTCAGGGTTGAACAGTGTCAGGATCTTGTACTGATCGCGATCTTGATAGCCCACTTCCTGGCGCACAATGAATGGCACCGTTTCGCCAGTCTGCGTGGTGGTCATGGCCACATCACCTGGTGGGTTCGCCGGATCATAGGGCTGCAGCTCAACCCCCAGACGGGCCGGAGCCAGCGGACCAAGCGCATCATTGAGCCCATCCTGCAAGGCCGCCTGCGGACGGTAGAGAAAACTGTACTCCGCCGGCTGGTTGCAAAACATATCTACAGCCCCATCCTGACAGCGTAAACGCTTGATCTCAGGCCGGGAGAAAATTGGCCCCTCGTTGGGGTAATTACGAATCACGATCTCATCATCACCCGCACCAGCCAAGCTCACCCGCAGCTGGTTAGACCCCAAGCGCAAGCCCTCAAGCAGCGCCATGATCCCAAATTCGGCGCCACGCCAGGCAAAGCGGTCGCTGACCTCGTCTCCGTTCAACCAGGCTTGAAGCAGGGGCGCTTGCGCCGCATCTGCACCCTTTACAGCCACTAGCACATCACCGGCACTGACCAGGTCTGCGCGGTTGGATAAAACTTCTAGAGTCAGTTTGTCGCGCGAACCTGTTCCATCAGCCCGCCCGTCCAGGGCAGAGTCTGTGCGCCCGCCTGGCGTACAGGCCAGCAATAGGGCCAACACGCCGGCCAGCGTGAGTTGGGTTTTCATGGTGTCTCCTCGTTGTCAGGTTCGCGGCCACGCGACTAATAAACCCGCGCGTGCCAAGCACTTAAGTCTAGGTGGTTTTATGGCACTAGAGAGTCATAAATATTGCTAGCCCTTACTCCGCAGCAGTGCGGCTGCTTAGGCTGCGGCCCTGAGTGCCCAGCGCTTGCATCCCGGCAGATTCAGCGCATTGCTGTTTTGAGCTTCAGCAAGGCGCCCCATGTTCACGGCCAGCGCTAGCCAGGGTTAGCACCAACCCCGCCTACCCCGGCCTAAAGACTGTATTACCGGAGCCCAGAACTCATGAGCCAATCGGACGTCGACAGCCTACTCGCCCGCATCAATGACCTACCGATGATGCCCAAAACCATCCTCGCCCTGATGGACGAGTTTAACCAGGAGGAGGCCGACATCGACCGGATTGCGGCGTTGATCGGCGCCGACCCTGTGCTTGCAGCCAAGTTGCTCCGTTTAGCGAACTCTGCTTTCTATCATCGGTCGCGCACAGTGAGCCGTATTGACGACGCCGTGGTGTTCATTGGAACCCACGCCACTCGTAACCTCGTGTTGGCAACTGGGCTGGCCGCCAGCATTCGGTTCCCCAATTGGTTTCCTAAAAAAGACTTTTGGCGCTTTAGCCTGCATACCGGTGTAGCGGCGCGCTATTTCGCTCGTAGTGGGCGTAAAGACCCAGAAACAGCCTTCGCCACTGGACTCATTCGGGCGATTGGGGAGCCGCTGGCCGCCTCCGCCATGCAAGATCAAATGATGGAGATCAATAGACAAACCCCGTTTTATGAGGCTGAGCGTTTGCACCAAGAAACGCAGACTCTGGGCTTTAACTACGTTGACATCACCTGTGCCCTGGCGCGCCAGTGGAACTTTCCCGAAGAGCTCATCGCTATCCTGGCCCAGTCGGACACTAGCCAATACGCCTCCGCCAGCCCCTTGGGCACGGCCGTCGCTGTCGGCGCATGGATCGTAGGTCAAGAAGAGGCCGGGCGTGAGCTAGAAAAGGAAGAGCACGCAGGCTTATTGGAGCGGCTACGCAAAGCCAGCATCCCTATAGAAGCGCTGGATGAAATGCCGCCCCTGGCCGAGCTCAGTGAAGGCCTGGAGCAGATGTTCTAGGGACGTTTGGAAGAGTCTTCCAAGGGATCAAAGAGCAAAGCACCATGCTTGGCTTGCACCACACCCGTGTTGGGTGGACTGGACAGCCCCGTTTTTCCACTAGGGAATATTAGATGGTGGCTACGGGTGGACTCGAACCACCGACCTCAGCATTATGAGTGCCGCGCTCTAACCAGCTGAGCTACGTAGCCACGGTGCCACTTTGGCAAGCCCGCCATTTTAGCGGGCTTTTAAATTCTGGTCAAAAGATAATTCAAACATTGAAGCGGAAGTGCATCACATCGCCTTCTTGGACAATGTAATCCTTGCCCTCCAGGCGCCACTTTCCGGCCTCTTTAGCTTTGGCCTCGCCACCGCAGGCGATGTAATCATCATAGGCCACCACTTCGGCCCGGATGAAACCTTTTTCAAAATCGGTATGAATGACGCCAGCGGCCTGCGGAGCAGTCGCACCCTTGCGCACGGCCCAGGCGCGCACTTCTTTTTCGCCTGCAGTGAAATAGGTCTGCAGCCCGAGCAGCTCGTAAGCAGCGCGCACCAACCGGTTGAGGCCAGGCTCTTCCAGGCCAAGGTCGGCCAGAAACTCCGTTTGTTCGTCAGCGTCCAGGACCGCCAGCTCCGCTTCCATAGCACCGCATACGGCCACCACCTGAGCCCCTTCACGCTCCGCCATAGCATGCACGGCGTCGAGCAACGGGTTATTGCTGAAGCCATCTTCGGCAACGTTGGCCACGTACAGAATTGGCTTGAGCGTGAGCAAGTTGAGGTCCCGCAAACTCAGGCGCTGCTCGTCGCCCAGCTCCAAGGTGCGCGCAGGGTTGCCTTCATCCATATGCGCAATAAGCTGATCCAGCAGCTCAACCCTTGCGCGTGCCGATTTGTCGCCGCTTTTGGCCACCTTGGCGCTCCGCTCGCGGGTACGCATGACAACTTCCAAATCGGCCAGCACCAGCTCGGTATTAATCACTTCTGCGTCGCGCACAGGGCCGATGCTGCCACTCACATGAATGACATCATCATCCTCAAAGCAGCGCACAACATGGGCGATGGCATGGGTTTCCCGAATATGCCCTAAGAACTGATTGCCTAGCCCTTCGCCCTTTGACGCCCCAGCAACCAAGCCTGCAATGTCCACAAACTCGCAGGTTGCCGGCAAAATTTTCTGCGGCGAAACAATGTCGGCCAAGGACTGTAGACGGGGATCGGGCACCGGGACAATGCCAACATTGGGGTCAATGGTGCAGAAGGGGTAGTTCTCGGCTGCAATACCCGCCTTGGTCAGCGCGTTAAAGAGCGTCGACTTACCCACGTTGGGAAGACCTACGATGCCGCAACGAATCGCCATATTTGATGTCCTATCCTAATCTTTGACCAGCGCGGGAGCCCCGCCCTTGTTTGAGAGTGTGTGTGGGCCTAAATTCGCCTTAGCAAGCACTATGCAGCCTTTGCACGGCAGCGTCCCAACCCGCAAGCATCCAGTCCTCAACGGCGCCGGCCGCCAAGTCACAGCCTTGATCAAGCTGCGCTTGTTCCTCTGCGCCCGCCGCAGACAACACGTACCCCAGCACCGCTTCCTTACGTCCGGGGTGACCGACGCCTATGCGCATCCGCAGAAAGTCGGGGCCACAGTGTTGGATGATGTCTTTAAGGCCGTTGTGTCCGCCAGCTCCCCCACCCCGTTTCATCCGCACCCGCCCTGGTGGCAGATCCAGTTCATCATGAGCGACCAGCACCTGAGCGAGGTCGATTTTGTAGAAATCCATGATGGCGCGCAGCGCGAGCCCGGATTTATTCATGAATGTCTGGGGTTTGGCCAGTAGCGCGCGCCGCCCACCAGCCAATTCAATCTCACACACCTCGGCATGCAACTTTGACTGAAGCTTCCAGCTGGTATGTCCGGAACGAGCCAAGAGATCCACCATCCAGAATCCAGCGTTGTGCCGGGTTCGTGAATACTTGTCACCCGGATTACCCAGGCCGGCGATGAGAGTGCGTTGTACTGGCATGCTCAGGGCCTCCTAAAAACAACACAGGGCCGATGGACTATCGCCCACCGGCCCCGCATGTGCTGCAATGAGAACTGATCTTTGATCAGTCTTCGTCGCCGCCCTCTTCTTCTTCAGCGTCTTCGGCATCCGGCTCAACCTGTGCACGCGTTTTGTGAGCTACACAAATGGTTTGATCGTCACCATGCATCAGGGCGACCAGCTTCACACCCTCGGGCAGTGCCAGCTCAGTCATGTGAATAGACGCATCCAATTCCAAATTGGCGCAATCCACTTCAATGTACTCCGGCAGCTTGCTAGGCAGGCAGGTCACTTCCACTTCAGTTACCAAGTGCTCGATCACGCCGCCAGCTTTCTTGGCCGGGCTACCGCCTTCGTTGATGAAGTGCACAGGCACCTGCATTTTGATGGCTTCGCCAGCAACAACACGCTGCAGGTCCAGGTGGAGCACCAAAGGCTTAGCTGGGTGGCGTTGTACGTCTTTGAGAACGGCTTTTTCTTCGCCATCCGGCAGTTTCACGGTGAGCACATGTGAGTAGAAAGACTCGTGCTCCAGATGCTTGTCGAGCTCGAAGCGGTTGACCTGCAGGTTCACCGGTTCCGCATGACCGCCGTAGAGAATAGCCGGCACCAGGTTTTCACGGCGCAGGCGGCGGCTCGCACCCTTACCCTGCGCGGTGCGCGGCTGCGCATTAATGATGAAATCTTCTTGCATGAGATATGTCCTACTACCTCGGAGGAAGGTCTTCCAGCCGGGGTATAGCTATGGAGAAATATTGTGGGCCTTAGCCGCGACCAGCTTAAGCGCCACATCTAAACCGACCAGCTCAGCTTGGTCAGCCCGCCATTTTAGCGGCTTGTTCACGGCGCCAGCAAGTGAAGGCCTACGTAGCCCTGCTGCAGGAGCGTGTGGCCTAGGGCCTCAGTCCATGTACAGCGAACTCACCGACTCTTCTGCAGACACCCGGCGAATGGTTTCGGCTAACAGGGTAGCAATGGGCAAGGTCCGCACTTTTCCGGTGGCGATAATGGGCTCGGAGAGCGGGATGGTGTCGGTAACAACCAAAGAGTCCAGCGCAGAGCTCACGAGGTTCTGCGGAGCCTTGCCCGACAAAACGGCGTGAGTCACGTAAGCATGCACAGCCAACGCGCCGCGATCTTTCAGGGCCTTGGCGGCTTGCGCCAGGGTGCCTGCCGTGTCGACTAAGTCGTCAACGATAATGCAGGTTTTCCCCTCGACACTACCGATGATATGCATCACTTCGGCCTCATTGGCGCGCGGCCGGCGCTTGTCGATGATGGCCAGGTCGGCATCCAAGCGCTTCGCCACGGCTCGCGCCCGCACCACACCGCCAACATCGGGCGATACCACAATTTGGCTGGCGTATTTCTGCTTCCAGATATCGGATAGCAACACCGGAGACGCATAGACATTGTCGACAGGAACAGAAAAGAAGCCTTGAATCTGCTCCGCGTGTAAGTCCACGGTGAGCACCCGGCTAGCGCCGGCTTCAGAAATCATGTCGGCAACCAACTTGGCCGTAATCGGCACACGCGCACTGCGCGGCCGGCGATCTTGCCGGGCGTAGCCAAAGTACGGAATGACAGCCGTGATACGACCCGCTGACGCACGCCGTAAGGCGTCGATCATGGTCAGCAGCTCCATGATGTTGTCGTTGGTGGGTGCGCAGGTTGGCTGCACCACAAACACGTCTTTTCCGCGGACGTTTTCCTCGATTTCGACGGCAACTTCACCGTCCGAGAATCGACCCACGGTCGCCTTGCCCAAGCGCGAACGCATGGCTTCAGCAATCTGCAAAGCGAGCGGCTTGTTGGCATTGCCGCTAAACAACATTAACGAAGAATCTTGCACGATGGCCCCCGAGAGGTCACGGAGCCAGAGCAGAGACCCCGCGCTAGACATGGAGATGGCTGGGGCGGCAGGATTCGAACCTGCGCATGGCGGGATCAAAACCCGCTGCCTTACCACTTGGCTACGCCCCAGTATTTGGTCTCTGGCTTGTCAAAGCTAAAGGCTTGCCCTCACAGTTGATCCCAGGCCTGATGCAACGCCGAAACATTGCTCAGATTGGTAACGACTGCTTGAATGCCTGCCGCCTTAACGAAGCCCGCAATTGTACGCGCTTCTTCACGGTTTTGCATAGTGCAAAAAAACGCGCTGCCAGTTCCGCTCATTGTGAAATTGTTATGACAGTCATGCAAGCGTTGTTCCAGCGAGGCTAGCTGCGGATACAAGGCCAGGGCCCCCGGAAGGCAATCATTGCGCGCCTGCGCCACGGCCTGCGGCCAATCAGAGCACTCGAAACGCGCCGTATTCCGCCTCACTTCAGGGCGTGCGAACACCTTAGCCGTTGAGCAATGCACGGCGGGCAACGCTACACACACTGCGGATTCCGGTAGTTCCACAGGCTGCATATGCTCGCCTCTCCCCTCGGCAATGCAAGCTCGACCGCGAACAAACACAGGCACGTCGGCGCCCAGCTCCAGACCGAGTTGCTCCAATCGGCTCAAGGGCCAATGCAAGCCCCAAAGGCGATTGAGCACACACAACACCGTGGCAGCATCGGAGCTTCCCCCGCCTAGCCCACTACCGGGAGGAATGCGCTTGAACAGTCGAATATGCACCCCACGCCGCACTCCTGCCGCGCGCTGAAGCAGCGTAGCAGCACGCCAGGCCAAATTATCTGGCACCGCGACCCCGCTCAGATCACCGGCCAAGCTGATGGCAGGCTCAGGCTGGGCTTCGATCTCAAGCTCATCGCCCCAGTCCAGGAACTGAAACACGGTTTGCAGGCGGTGGTAACCATCGGCACCGCGCCCCAGCACATGCAGACATCGGTTCACCTTGGCCGGAGCCGCAAAGCGTTGCCCGGCCGCTAACTGCGCACTCATGGGGCCAGCGCGGGCAGCGGCGACCAACGCATCCGGCTCAAGCTCAGCTCTTGCTCCGCACTGTACAAGCGCAGCTCCGTTGGCACCCAGGCTTGCTCTACCTGCTCCCGAGCTCCGACCTCTACCGTCCAGCCCTGGGCTGACCATTCATCCACCAGCGCCCCTTGAAATTGGGCGCGAGGAGTCCCCAACAACCACGCTTGCAAGGTTTCCACGGGCAACTCTACCCCCGTCATTTGCGCTAAATCTGCGGCCGGATCCAAACTCAGCCAACGCTGTTCGCCGTGTCGGATTTCTACCCGCTCGGGGCTACCGCTCAGCTCCGTGGCGCCCAAGCCGAATGGTCCGGAGAGCACACAGCGAAACACCCCCCCGCGCTGCTCCCAAAGCATGTTCAAACGGGCGTTACGCTGCCCCCGCGCCAATAGTGTGGCGCGCAAATCCCAGTTCTCCCACTGCGGCGGGCGCTGTTCTAGCGCAGGGCGCATAGAACCCGGCCAGATCGCACAGCTAGCAAGCGCCGCACACCACCAGCCCAGCCATAGGTGTCGCCAAACCCCAGCCTTGCCTGGCATTAGGGGGACTGCAACATCTGCTGCCAAACACGGTTCAGTGGCTCGCTTTGTGGGTGTTGACGCAAGGCTTCACGCAGAAACTCCCGCGCCGCACTGAGGTCACCCTGCCGCCACATCACTTCGCCTAAGTGCGCCGCCACCTCTGGGTCAGGGTAATCCGCGTAAGCACTCGCTAGCAGCTCGCGCGCACGGTCCAGCTCTCCCAAACGGAACAACACCCAGCCCAAGCTGTCGCGAATAGCAGGGTCATCGGGACGCATACGCAAGGCCCGCTCGATGAGCTTGCGTGCTCGCGGCAGGTCCCGATTAGAGTCCGCCAACATGTAGCCCAAGGCATTCAGCGCCTGCACATTGTCACTCTCCTCGGCGAGGATCGACTCTAAGTCAGCGGTTGCGGCCTCAATTTGGCCTGCATCGGCGCGAACAAGGGCGCGGGTGTACAGCAGGCTTAAGGAACCGGTTTGCGCAATGCCGGCATCCAGCACCAGCAAAGCTTCACCCGCATCCCCCAGAGCCTGCAAAAGCTCCGCCTCGGCCTGAAAACTTCGTGCGGCCTCCGCCGGTTGCGCGGCGCGCAGCGCCGCAAGGCGCGCTCGCGCTTGTAATAACTGACCTTGACGCGCCAGAGCTTGCGCCAAACCCAGTTCAGCATCGACGGCCCGACTACCACCACTGACGCGCGCAAACCAATCGGCGGCGGCGTCCCAGTCTTCGGCCCTCGCGGCCAAACGCCCGAGCTGCCAAGCGGCTTCATCCGAGCGCGTACCCTGCTCCCATAGCCGCTCAAAATAGTCTCCCGCCTGGGCATCGTCCCCAGCCTGGGCCGCGAGTAGCCCTAACGCCAACAGCGAGGCCGGATCGTCAGCCCAACGCTGCTGTAATAACTCAAAATGCGCCTGCGCCAGATCCCAGGCTTCGGCATCCAGTAAAATTTGCCCCAAGCCAAGCAGCGCCGCGCGATCATCGCTGCGCTGCTGCTGTAAACGGGAAAGCACGGCCCGCGCCGCGTCAAGCTCAGCCTGAGCCAGATGCACGCGCAGCATCAGTTCATCGCATTGCTCTGCGGGCCAGCCGCGCTGACGCGCACGCCCCAAGGCATCGAGCGCAATATCCGGACGCTCAAACTGCACTGCCAACACCCCCAGCCCATAGGCCAGAGCCGCGCTAGGCCGTTGTGCTTCCAGCGCCCCCATGAGGCCCAGAGCCGCCTGCGCATCCGGGCTAGCCGCAGCCACAACTGCGGTTAACTGACGCTCGGCCTCTGCTGTCTGCAAGCCATGATCCGAGTCCAACCAGGCCGCCAAATCCTCGACCTGGGCCCGTCCCAAACCCAGCAACGCACGCAGCTCGAGATTGGCCGCCAGATGATTCTCGGGAACCAGGTCGCGCCAGACCTTGCTGGCTTTAAGCGCCAACTCAGGGTCTTCTGCGGCAAAGGCCATGCGCGCAGCCCGTTCAGCCAAGGCGCCATCCTTGCGCAGCTGCGCTGCTTCCAGCAATGCCTTTGCGGCCACTCCAAGTTGACCACGCCCGGCTGCCACCTCGCCCGCCAAAACCAGAGCGGTAGCCCGCGTCCCCGGCCCCATGTCCGCGGCAGAACCGAGCTGAGCATCTGCTGTCGCCGGCGCCCAAGGCTTGTTGGGACCGAGCTGTGCACAGCCCGCCAACCCCAGCGATAGGGCTGCGCTGAATAGGTAAAACTCAATCTTCATGCTGCGCATGGTAGTGCATGGCCCGGACTAACAGGCCCGAATAGCTTGAGTCTGTGCGAGAACAGCACGAGAATAAAGATGTTTAGGTTAACCAAGACTCCGTGCCGCTCCTCGCTACCGGGCTGAATCATCGCTCCGCTCACATAGACTTGCGCGAACAGGCTGCGTTCCAACAGGACACGCTGCCCGCTGCGCTGGATGATCTATTGAGCCAGCCCGATGTGCAGGAGGGGCTGATTGTCTCGACCTGTAACCGCACCGAAATTTACACCTTCGGCGGAGCCCCCGAACAGATACATGACTGGGTGGCGCGCCAACGCGGCTTGCCGCTGGCGGACTTGCGCGAGCATAGCTACGTCAAGCTAGACACCGACGCAGCCGAACACGCCCTGCGCGTGGCTTGCGGGCTGGACTCTCTGGTGTTGGGAGAACCGCAGATCCTGGGGCAAATGAAGCAGGCCTGGCAGCACGCCCGGCGCGGTGGCGCCCTAGGCCCGGTATTGGAACGCTTGTTTCAGCATGCCTTCGGTACAGCCAAGGTTGTCCGCCACGCCACGGCGCTAGGTGCTGGACAGGTCTCGGTGGCGGCCTGCGCCGCGCGCATTGCTAGCGAGATCTTCGGCAGCTTGCGTGGCCGCGACGTACTCATTATCGGCGCCGGTGAAACTGCGGAGCTCATGGCCCGCTATTTGGCCGACAACGGGCGGCCACGCATCACCATTGCCAACCGTAGCCAGCCACGCGCCCAGGCGCTGGCTCAGGAATTCAACGGCGCCAGCTGCGGGCTGGATGCGCTACCGCAATTTGTCGGTGTGGCCGACGTTATTGTGGGTTGCGCCGCCCTGGAACACCCCATCTTGGACGCCGAGCGGCTGCGCGCCGCGATTGGACGGCGTAAACGCAAGCCAGTGCTCATGCTCGACCTGGGCGTTCCGCGAAACTTTGCCGATGATGTGGCCAACAGTGAAGATGTGTTCCTCTACGGCGTAGACGACCTGCAAAGCCGGGTCGACCTGGGCGCTGCCGGCCGTGCTGCGGCCGCCGAAGAAGCAAGCCGAATTGTGACCGCACGCAGTGAAGAGTTCAGCAGCTGGCTGCAAAGTCGGGAGCTAGACCTCGGCCTCACGACCCTGGAGCAGCGCTGGCAAGAGGAACTCAACACCCTGCGCGAGCGCGCATTCACGAGGCTGCAAGCTGGCGACGATCCCCAAGCCGTACTGGAGCGGATGCAGCATGCAGCCATTCGGCGTTTACTGCATGCTCCACGCCGACATGTGCGTGAATTACCGCAAGAACTGCGCGGCCGCGCAGTGAATCAGCTGCAAAGCCTGTTTGACTTGCCTCCCATCGACCCCTCCGACGACCAGGACATCTAAGCACCTTGGCTTCACTGAGCCCCTCTATTACCGCCCGGCTAAATGACCTGCTGGCCCGCCACGAAGACCTTGGCGCCGAACTCAGCGACCCGGAAGTCATTTCCGACCAAGCGCGGTTCCGCAAGTATTCGCAGGAATATGCGCAATTGGAGCCGGTCGTATCGAATTGGCAACAATTGCAATCGGTGCAGAAGGAGCAAGCCGAGCTCACCAGCTGGTCGCAGGGCGACGATGCTGAGCTGCGCGATATGGCCCGCGCCGAGCTACCTGCGCTGCAAGAGCAAGAACAAGCTCTGGTCGAAGAACTCCGCGTCCAGCTCCTGCCCAAAGATGCGCGAGACGACGCCAACATCTACCTCGAGGTACGCGCTGGCACCGGCGGGGATGAAGCCGCGATTTTCGCTGGCGACCTCTTCAGCATGTATGAACGTTACGTCACCGAGCTGGGCTGGCAACTGGAGGTGTTGTCCGCCAATCAGGGCGAGCATGGCGGATTCAAAGAAGTGATTGCCCGAGTCGTTGGCCACGGGGCTTACTCGCGGCTGAAATTTGAAGCCGGCACACACCGCGTGCAGCGCGTTCCAGATACCGAGTCTCAGGGGCGCATCCACACCTCGGCATGTACGGTCGCCATTTTGGCCGAGGCAGACGATGTAGAAGATGTGGACATTGCCAGCAGCGATTTGCGCATCGACACCTACCGCGCCTCCGGTGCCGGCGGCCAGCACGTGAATAAGACCGACTCCGCCGTGCGCATTACCCACCTCCCTACCGGCACAGTGGTGGAGTGTCAGGAAGAGCGTTCCCAGCATAAAAACCGCGCGCGGGCCATGTCCTTGCTCAAAACCAAACTGCTGGACGAGCAGCGCCAGGCCCAAAGCGCATCGCAGGCGGCCGACCGCAAAGCCATGGTCGGCAGTGGTGACCGCTCGGAGCGAATTCGCACCTACAACTACCCACAGGGCCGAGTGACCGACCATCGCATCAACCTCACCTTGTATAGGCTGGACGCGGTGCTCGCTGGTGAGCTCAACTTGCTGATCGACCCACTCACCCAAGAAAGCCAGGCTTTGGCCCTGGCGGCCTTAGGCGATTGACAGCCCCTGCGCCCACGGTGCGTGCGTATCTACGCGCACTGGCTGAGGAGCTGGGCGAGCTGAGCGCGGCCCCGGAGCAGGAAGTACAGCGCTGGCTCTGCCAGGAATACGGCTGGAGCCGCGCCCAACTCTTCGCGCGCTTAAACCAAGCTCCTCCTCGAGCGCTATCGGCCAGCGCTTGGAGTCGTCGATTGGCCGGCGAGCCAGAGGCTTATATTTTCGGGCACCAAGGCTTCTATGGGCTTGAGCTTGAAGTGACGCCAGCTGTGCTGATCCCACGCCCCGATACCGAAGTACTGGTCGACATGGCTCTGGCGCAAGCCGCACAGCTCCCTGCAGACGCAACCGTGGTTGACCTAGGCACGGGATCTGGGGCCATCGCTTTGGCACTCGCGCAGGCGCAGCCGCAATGGCAGATCATTGCTGTGGAGCGCAGCCCCGAGGCCCTGGCAGTCGCCCAGCGCAATGGTCAAAGACTGGGGCTAGAGGTCGATTGGCGCCTGGGCGACTGGCTGCATCCGCTGGGCGGGCAGTCCGTGCATATGGTGCTTAGCAACCCTCCCTACGTGGCTCCAGGCGACCCCCACCTGCGCGCCTTAGAGCATGAGCCCATCAGCGCCCTGGTAGCCGCCGAGGACGGCCTGGCCGACATCCAGCAGATCATTACGCAGGCCGCTTCGCATCTGATGCCTCAGGGGCCGCTGCTCATCGAGCATGGCAGCGAACAAGGCGCGGCGGTCCGTGAGCAACTTGCCACCGCGGGCTACCAAAACATTCGCACCCAAGCCGACATGGCGGGCTTGGAGCGCGTCAGTGTGGGAGTCCACCCATGAATCGTTATGGGCGGCAACTTGTACTCCCGGAACTCGGAGAGGCCGGACAAACGGCTTTAAGCGATGCCAGTGTCACCCTGGTGGGCTGTGGCGGCCTGGGCAATCTCGCGGCGGCCTACTTGGCAGGCGCCGGCGTCGGCCGAATCAACCTTGTCGACCATGACCACCTTAGCCTGGATAACCTGCACCGGCAGGTGCTCTACACCGAAGACGATGTCGCCCTGCCCAAGGCCGAGCAACTGGCGCGGCGCCTGGCTCAGCTCAATTCAGAAGTCGATGTGGTGGCGCATACCCAACGCGCGGAGGCCTCATTGCTCAAAGAGCTACTCGCTCAGTCAGACCTAGTGTTGGATTGCTGCGACAACTACCCCACGCGGTATTTGATTAACCAACAATGCGTTCAACACAGAGTGAGTCTGGTTAGCGCAGCGGCGATTCGCTTGGACGGTTTGGTGCTGGCTTTGGAGCCTGGTCGCCAAGGACGCGCCTGTTATGCCTGCGTCTTCCCCGAAGCCGAGCAAGCGCGCGCGGAAAGCTGCAGTGACAGCGGCGTATTGGGGCCTAGCGTTGGGGTGGTTGCCAGCTGGCAGGCGGCTTTGGCATTGCAAATCTTGACGGGGCGAGGCCAAGCGGACATTCTGTGGCGTTGGTCTGCCGCTTCCGGCCGACTGACTTCAGCGCAAGTCAGCAAAGATCCGGAATGCGTCAGCTGTGGCTCCGCTGGCCTGGGGACAGCGGCACTTCCTCGATCTTGAGTTCACCCTGACTGCTGATGACTTCGTCTTTTGTTTTCTCTCGCAGCCTCGTGCAGGACATCCTGGCTGGCGCGCAGGACTGCCCGAACGACACTCGCTGCGGACTCATCTGCGGCTCAAACTTCGAGGCGGCTAGGGTGCTTTGGGTGGAATTGTCTGCTCTGGATACGACCCTCGCTCAACATCCGGATGCTTTGGCCACATTGGTCACGCACCCAGACACCCCACCGGAGCCCAGCGTGGCGGAGCGCGAGCTACCTCGCCCGCAAAGCCAACTCCTGCTCATCGCGTCGCTCAACACCCGAGGCGTGTTGGAGATGCGCGCCTTCGATAACCATCAAGCGGATGCCCAGGGCATTCCCATCACCCTGTTTTGACGGATTGACTCACTGTGCGTCTAAGTCGCTTCCCAATCACAACCAGTAAGGACATCCCGGCGGATGCCGAGATTCCTAGCCATCAGTGGATGCTGCGCAGCGGCATGATCCGCCGTATTGCCGCCGGCGTGTACACCTGGAGTCCGTTGGGCCTCAAGGTGCTGCGCCATGTAGAGCGCATCGTGCGCGAGGAAATGGAGGCTGCGGGCGCACTGGAAGTGCTGATGCCCATGGTTCAACCGGCCGAGCTCTGGCAAGAGTCGGGGCGCTGGGACAAGATGGGCCCTGAGCTATTGCGCCTTCAGGATCGTCATCATCGCGATTTTTGCCTGGGCCCTACCCACGAAGAAGTGGTCACAGACTTCATGCGCCGGGAGCTGAAAAGCTACCGCCAGCTTCCTTTGAATTTGTTTCAAATTCAAACCAAATTCCGCGACGAAACCCGCCCGCGCTTCGGGGTGATGCGCTCCCGCGAGTTCTTGATGAAGGACGCTTACAGCTTTCATCGCGACCCCGACTGCTTACGCGACACCTACGCCACCATGCGCACGGCGTATACCCATATCCTGCGGCGGATTGGTGTGGATTTCCGCGTGGTCGCGGCTGACTCCGGCAACATCGGTGGCTCGGCCTCGGAGGAGTTTCACGTTCTCGCCGATACCGGCGAAGATCTCTTGGCGATTTCAGACTCTGGGGACTTCGCCGCCAATGTGGAAGCGGCACCCTGCACCCACCCGCTCCCGGCACGACCAGCACCAGGCGTCGCGATGGAGCCGGTGAGCACACCAGAGCAGCGGACTCTGGAAGATGTCAGCAGCTTTTTGAAAGTCCCCCTCGCGCGCTGCCTCAAAGCCTTGGTGCTACGTACCGACAACGACGAGGCCGTGCTCGTAGTTTTACGCGGCGACCACCAACTCAACCTCATCAAGGTCAGCCGCCACCTCGGCGTGAATTGCGGTTTGGCGACCGAGGCCCGCGTGCAAAAAGAATGCGGCACCGTCCCAGGTTTTGTAGGCCCCGTGGGGATCGACACCATGCGTATCCTGGTGGACCGGGACGCCAGCGTGATGGCCGACTTTGTGTGCGGTGCCAACTCCGAGGGTCAGCATCTGCAGCATGTCAATTGGGAGCGTGACCTGCCCCTGGGCGAAGTGGCCGACCTGCGCAACATCGAAGCCGGAGAGTTGGCTCCAGACGGCGGCCGCATCGAACTCAAGCGCGGTATTGAGGTGGGGCACATCTTCGAGCTAGGCCAGAAGTACTCGCAATCCATGCATTTGTCCGTGCCTGACGAACAGGGCCAGCCTCTGGTGCCATTTATGGGCTGTTATGGCGTGGGCGTGAGTCGCATTGTGGGCGCGGTCATCGAGCAATGTCATGACGAGTTCGGTATTCGTTGGCCCCAATCCATCGCCCCGTTCCAGGTTTTGATCGTGGCCTTGAACCCCAAGAAAGACCCCGAAGTGGAACAGGCCATCGAGGATCTTTACCAAGGTTTAATCGCTGCCGGTGTGGACGTCGCCTTGGATGATCGCGATCTGCGCCCCGGCCACCGTTTTGCCGACGCGGATCTCATCGGCATTCCCCATCGCATTGTCGCCGGGGCACGGGGTTTTTCCACCCAAACCTTAGAGTACAAGCGGCGCGGCGCTGATAGCGCGGAAGATATCGTATGGTCGGTGGCATCGGTACAGGAAAAGCTGTACTGAGCACCGGCCTCGCCGAGCCTGGTACCCGCTGGCGCGCCGTCCTCCCTTTGCTCGTGGCGACATTGAGCTGCCTGAGCGTTCCCGCCCAAGCCGCGGTGATGGAGGTCGACCCTGATCTGCTCCACGCCCTAGAGACTCAGCTAGAGCAAAGCTCCAGCTTCGCCGACTCGGCTGAAGCCCAGGTGTGGCTCTTGGATATGAGCATCCGCCTGCAGCCTTATCTCGTAGATCCTCAGCAAAGGCTGGCTTTGCTGCGTGATGTTCATGCTGCCGCTTTAGCCCATGACCTACCGCCGGAGATGGTGCTTGCCGTGATTGAAGTGGAATCTGCTTTCGATGCCAAAGCTATCTCATCGGCGGGAGCCTTAGGCCTCATGCAGGTCATGCCGTTTTGGACGCGAGAGCTAGGGCGCCCTGACGACAACCTGCTCAACGCCAGCACCAACATCCGTTACGGCTGTACCATTTTGGCCCATTACCTGCACCGCGAGTCCGGTGATTGGCGACGGGCCCTCAACCGCTACAACGGGCGTCTGCGCAACAACCCATACGCCGACAAAGTTCTGCACCGACTTCGCCAGCACTGGTTCCAACAATAACAATGACCTCAACCGCCCCTTACATCCTGGTTCTGTACTACTCACGCCACGGCAGCACCGAAGCCTTAGCCCAGCACATTGCCCGTGGCGTTCGCGAGGGCGGCTTGGAAGCAAGGCTGCGCACAGTCCCCGCCGTGCGCCCTGGAGGTGGGGGGACGGAGGACGCGAATGCAGACAATGGCGCTGTGTACCTGGAGCCTGAGGACCTGCGTGATTGCGCAGGCTTGGCCATCGGCAGCCCAACCCGTTTTGGCAATATGGCGGCGCCGCTGAAATATGCCCTAGACGGCACAGCAGATATTTGGGCCAGCGGCGGCCTTGTAGGCAAGCCGGCGGCGGTATTCACCTCCACGGGCAGCGCCCATGGCGGCCAGGAAAGTACCTTGCTCAGCATGATGCTTCCCCTACTTCACCATGGCTGCTTATTGGTGGGCCTGCCCTATACGGAGGACGGCTTGCATCAAACCCAAAGTGGCGGCAGTCCCTATGGCGCCACCCACCTCGCTGGCGGCTCAAACGGTGCCGAACTAGATAGTGTTGAGCGTGACTTGGCCCGTGCTCTGGGCCGCCGCCTGGCCCACATCGCCCACAGCTTAGGAGACTGCGCATGAGCCTGGCCGGACGTCTTGCTACCGCAGGCTTAATCCTCAGTCTGATAAGCCTCTGGGTGTGGACAGGCTGGCTGCAACGCAGTCCGCTTGGGGTCTTTTTGAGTATTCCGGCGAGCATTCTTCTGCTGGCCTTATTACCAGGACACCTACGTGGTCGGCTGCGTAGTCACCAGCTGGGCAGCATGCTGAGCTGTTTGTATTTGGCGATTGCCGCCGCCGATGTGTTTGCAGCCAACCAATGGACAGCCGCTGGCTGGCTGCTGCTCAGCGCCAGTCTATGGTTCGCTGGCAGTTTGTTGTATTGCCGTGGCGAGCTGAGACGAGGCCAGCAGATCGCCCAGCAAGGGAAGTCCTAGCTGACGCTGCTGCCGTATAGCCTCGTCTACGGCCTTGGCCTGCACTGCGAGCAATACTCCCGGCGAACGCGGCAGGCGGCGCAGCACATAGTCAGTATTCCGTTGTGCCCAATGGACGCCGAGTTCCTGCGCCTGTTGCTGCAGCAGCTCGCTCAATCCGGCGTCATCCAGCGGACGCACACTGAGGCTCACACCCCATTGCAGGCGCGAGCGCAGATCCTCCACCGGCAACGAGAGTTGACTGACCGGCAAACGGCTGCTCAGCAGAATGCGCCAGCGCCCCTGACGGGCATCATCGATAGCGCGCATAAGCGGTAAAGCCTGCTCTTGAGGCAGAGCTTCCAAGCCATCCAGCACCAGCAGTCCGCCGGCGCACTCACTGGCCTGTGGTATGGGCTGTACGGCGGCCGGCACATATCGCCATGGACGATCCTGCTCGGCCCATGCAGCAGCGCAGCCCTGCAGCAAATGCGACTTTCCACAGCCGGCCGGCCCGAGTATGAGGCAGATATCGGCCTGCTCCGAAGCCAGCCAGTCGCGCAATGCGCCAATGACCCCGGGGTTCGCAGTGGATAGAAAATTATCCAGCCGCAGCTTGCGCCCCGACTCCAGCAGCAGACGAGATTGCTCTGGCATTTTTGCCTCAGACCTCGCCGCGATACGCGGCCGAGGCCAACCACATTGCACTGGCGCGGCGGACGCCGACGGCCAATACCGCGGCCGCTGGCAGAGCCAATAGCACGCCCAGGAACCCAAACAGTTGACCACCCGCCATGACGGCGAAAATCACCGCGACCGGATGCAGGCCAATACGATCACCCACCAACCACGGAGTCAGTACCGCACCTTCAAGTACCTGGCCTACGGCGAACACGGCGCCGACTCCTAATAAGGACAATAGCCCTGGGTCTTGTAGAAACATCGCGATGAAAGCCATCACCACGCCCAAGAAGGTACCTAAATAGGGGACAAAACTGAGCAGGCCCGCGCTCAAGCCCACCAACAGCGCCAAATTCAGGCCTAGAGCCCATAAACCCAAGGTGTAAATGGTGCCCAGGGCTGCCATGACCAGGAGTTGCCCCCGGATGAAGGAACCCAGCACCTGGTCGGCATCCAGGAAGAATCGCCGGATCATTGGCTCCTGACGCCGCGGCAGGTAGCGCCCAATCAGGGCTACGAGTACATCCCAGTCACGCAGCAGATAAAAGGTCACCACCGGCACCATGACCAGATTCAGCCCAACCGCCAACAGCTCCGCTCCGGAGCGCGACAGGGGCGCAAGCAGATTCTGGGCACTCCCACTCAGCGCTTGCCAGTTTTGCAGGAGTAAATCGCGCACGCCCTGGCTGTCGAGCTTGGCGCCATCAGGCAACTCCAGCCCCAGGGCCGGAAGCGCTTGGTTCTGCACCCAATCCAACAATATCGGTATGCGCTTCAGAGCCTCCGCGATCTGGTCGAACAGCAGCGGCACCAGCACCAGGGTCAAGCCGAGGCCGAGTAGACCAAAGAGTAAAAAGACCAAGGCCACGCCTGCGGTGCGACTGATATAGCGACCTTCCAGGCGATCAACGATGGGGTCACCCACATAGGCCATTGCCGCGCCAAGCACAAAGGGCATCAAGATCGGCCCCAGCAAATGTAGCAGCCAAAAAATAGCAGCGGCTGCGAGCAACCACCACAGCATAGGCGGCACCCGCCATGGGGCATGACTCATGGACTCACCAGGCGGAAACGCTGCTGCCGCGAGGGGGCGGCTTGCAAGCCATAACTCTGCAAGCTGGCCTGCGTTTGCAGGGGCTGCGCAAGGGCTGGGGGTACGTATTCCCAGCCCCACTGGGTGGCTAAACGGTGCAGTTTTTCAATCTCTCCCTGCCAGCGAATTTGCAGGACCAGCTCCCCAGGCCGCACCGCTTGCACTTCGGGTTGGGCCTCAAGGGCTCGGAGTTCATGCAAGGCCTGAAGGTAATCATCAGCCTGATTCACGCCCTCGAGTCGCAGGGTCCACACCTCGGTAGGAGTGCTCTGACGGAGGAATAACTGATACTCCAGGATCTGCCCGTTCATGCGGCTCCAGGCTTGATCCAGGGCCTGCGCCAAGGGCGCCGCTGCTAAGCCAAATTCGGCCAAAAGCTGATCACCCGCCAGCAGCCACCAGTAGCTGGTGTACTGCGCCTCAACGGGGCCCGCGCCCTCTGCAGGCTGCATGGATGCTGAAGGCGCAGGGGGGGAGGCAGGCTCCAGGGCCACCGCCAAGCTCAAGGGCATGGCGTATTGCGCATTGGCCTCGATCCAGGGTTGCTGAAAACCGGCCTGTAAGTCATTGATGGACACCTGCCGGCGCTCGGCCAAATCCAGCTGCGGAAAGCGCAGCCCATAGCCCCAGCCTTGGCTGACTTCAATCACCTCGGGAACCCGCTCGGCTGCGGCCATGGCATCGAGCCAGTCATTGTTTGCATGGAGCCAGAGCAAAACATCGGGTCGGGCCTGATTCCACACTGGAAGCCCGGCATCGGCCAGGGCCTGACGTAAGGCCGGCACATCGAAGCGCACATCCAAAGCCAGGTTTTCTGCGGTCTGGCCATCAAACACACGGCGATACTGATAACTGGTGAGAACCGCCCCCGGCGCAATCCAGAATTCGCGCAAACCGCGCTCTCCTGCGAGGCGAACCACGGCTTGGTCCAGCGCAGCGCGCAAGGCCGCATCGCGCGCCTCGCGACTGCGATCCGCCACCGCCACCTGCACCAACTCGGCCGGTGAATCAGGCTCTGCGGCCGCTAGCGGCCCATAGGCCCAGGCCACCAGCAGCAGCGCTAGCGCCTGTATGCAACTCCACAGCTTTCGTCTCATCGACTTCCCGTCCCCGACAACAACCAATAAATCAGGGCGCACAGATTACAATAGCTGCTGCCTTGCCATGCTTTGTGGTCCACCATGTCCACCCCATTAAATCTTAGTTACCGTGACGCTGGCGTTGATATTGACGCTGGGAACCAACTCGTCGAAGACATCAAACCACTCATTGCCGCCACCCAGCGGCCGGAAGTGATTGGTGGTTTGGGGGGCTTTGGCGGCCTGTTTGCCCTGCCCTCGGGCTATGAGCAACCCGTATTGGTGTCTGGTACAGATGGTATAGGCACGAAGCTGCGGTTAGGCATCGATAGCGATCGGCTCGACGGCCTGGGTATTGACTTGGTCGCCATGTGCGTCAATGACGTGCTGGTGAGCGGGGCTGAGCCATTGTTCTTCCTGGACTATTTCGCCACGGGCAAGCTGGATCGCGCCGTGGCAGCGCGCATCATTGCTGGTGTGGCTCGTGGCTGCCAACAGGCTGGCTGCGCACTCGTCGGGGGTGAAACCGCGGAAATGCCGGGCCTTTATCACGGGTCGGACTTTGACGCGGCCGGCTTCACGGTCGGCATTGTAGAACGCAGCAAAATCCTCAGCGGCGAATCGATTTCCGCTGGTGATCAGATCCTGGGCTTGGCATCTAGCGGGCCTCACAGCAATGGTTATTCGCTCATCCGGCGCATTCTTGAAGCCTCGAACACCGAGCATAGCCAGCTCATACCTGGCGACGAGCGCCCTCTGATTGAGCAACTCATGGCTCCAACACGGATCTACGTGAAGCCGGTGCTGGAGTTACTGAAGGAGGTTCCGGTAAAAGGCTTATGCCATATCACCGGAGGGGGCCTCAGCGAGAACTTGCCGCGCATCTTACCCGAGGGTCTGGACGCCAGAATCGATTCCTCGGCGTGGCCGCGCCCCGCCGTATTCCAGTGGCTGCAAGACACTGGCGGCGTCGCGGCGGATGAAATGTGGCGCACCTTCAACTGCGGCATTGGCATGACCGTCATCGTACCGGCCGCCAGTGCTGCCGCGGCCAAACAATGCCTTGAAAAGCAAGGCGAAACCGTCTGGACCATCGGGGAAGTGACTGCAGGTAACGGCCACGTCGAAATCTTGTGAAACGGCGTCGACTTACGGTCCTAGTGTCGGGCACTGGGAGGAATCTCGATGCCTTGCTGAAATTCCGCAGTCAAGCCAAGCGCCGCTGGGAGGTGGTGCAGGTCATCAGCAACAAGCCTGGAGTGGCGGCACTCGAGATTGCGCAGCGAGCTGGCATTCCGGCCACCGTCGTTGATCACCGTCAGTACAAGGACCGCATCGACTTTGATGCGGCCCTGGCCCTAGCCATTGAGAGCATCCCCAGTGATGCAGTGATTTTGGCCGGCTTCATGCGCGTACTGGGAGCAGAGTTCGTTCAGCGCTACGCTGGTCGCATGCTGAATATTCACCCCTCCTTGTTGCCTCTGTATCGTGGCCTAAAAACCCATCAACGAGCACTCGAGGATGGGCAGCAATGGCATGGTGCGAGTATTCACTTCGTCACTCCTGAACTTGATGGAGGTCCGGTCATCAAGCAAGGCCGCCTGCGGATATCCCCGACAGACACGCCGGAGAGCTTAGCCCAGCGGGTATTCGCCGAAGTGGAGTGCAAGCTCTACCCAGAAGTAGTGGACTGGTTGGCCAGCGGACGCCTTGAGCTGCGTCATGGCCGCCCCGCCCTGGACGGCGAAGCCTTACACAGCCCCTTGTTGAGTGACTACTAGCACGGGTTTCCTCCACGCGCTCGACGCTGCGCCTCGAGCATGATCAAGGCGAGTGCATACAGCACTGGCTGGCACACAGCCTGGGACGCTGGTGAACCGAACTGAGCCTAGGCCGCCTTGTGCAAAATGCGGCGTCGCCCCCTACACGGTCACTGCATTGCCCCGGAAGATACGCGATAGATAACGACTTTGGCTAGGCGTGGGGGCTGGTACCGAACACGCCAACACAGCGTCTACCACGCGCTCCATTTCTTCAGCCAACTCCTGATCGGTACCGGGCTCTTCTGCTCTGGCTCGGCGGGTGAGCTGAACTTGATTCACGGCCGGCGCCGTTGGCAGGCGCTCGCCTTCTACACCCAGGGTGACAGTGAAGGCGTGCAAAGCCGTTTTGATGAACAGCGCTAATGCAAACTCTTCGCGCGTTGAGGCGCGGGAGGTGTCGGGAGTCAGAAGAACAACCTGGCAGCGCGGCAGCAAAGCCGCAACACGCGCCACCCGGAAATGATGCGTGAGCTGATCGCGTACCACGCCCGCAAACTCATCCCGGCTAAGGACTCGGCTCCAATCACCGCCTGCCTCGCTGGCCAAGGCGTTCAACGGCAAACGCACACAGGGCGTATTGACCACCACATCTGGCGGGCCATGGCGCTCAATCAGTTGCCGGATGTCCTCTTCAACATCGGCGCTGCTAGCGCGCACCTCGAACAAAGCCCCACCTGGACCCTCCACCCGATGTCGCAAATACTCGGCGACTTCCTCGGTACGGGTGAGCATGCTAATCCGCGCCACACGGTGACGCAGGAAGCCCTCGGCAATGGCCACAATTTCCTCGCGCATGGCGTCACCGATTAACAACACATGCTTGCCCTGCAAGCGCTCCAGATCGGCCGCGCCAGGCTTGAGCATTAACTCGCCTTCGGTCACGGAGCGATCAAACTTCAAGCCACCGGATGGGTGAAAGGTTTCCCCGCTGACGCTGTCGTCGGCCAAGCTGAACACCGTGGACAAGCCCACTTGTTCATCGGTGGGCATTTTGTGTAAGTGCAGCCGATCCAAAATGCCCGCCTCAATTTTCTCCGCTGCGCGTTGCACCTCAGAGGCACTGAAAAAGTCCCCACTTGGAGGCACGAAGGCTGACTCAAAAGCCTGCGCGTCTGCTGCGGAAATGAGAGCTACGGCGCGCAGTCTGTTCAACAACTTGGGAACCAAAGCCGCGCTTAACAAAGAGTGGCTGGCCCCCGACGCTGGGTCGCCTTGGGCCACTTTGGCAAATAGTTTTTGCATCGCCGCGGGGGCATCTTCCCATCGCTGCAACTGTTCAATGTCGTTACAGGCCAGGGTCTGCAGAATGTCATTGGCTGAGGCGCCAGCATTGAGTGCGGCGACTAATGCTCCATGCACTTGGTTCAGGCGCTGATTCTCTTTGACTAAGCGCCCCCGCCGCTCGAATAAACCCGGCTTGCCTCCCAATCCCCGCAAACGCGCTCCATCTACCGGCCCTGGCGCCATGGCATTAATTTGAATTTCCGGCCCGAGATGCCGCGAGAGAATCTCTGCCAGAGCGCGCTGCCCCGCTTTGGAGACCGTGTAATCCGCGCGGTTCGGATAAGCCACAGCGACGTATTTTTCGCCGCCAAAATAGCTGGAGACATTGAGTACCACGCCGCGCCCACGCTCTTTCATGCGCGGCGCAAATTTTCGAATCAGCGAATAGTTGGATACGAGGTTGGCCTCCATGGTCATATCCCAGGCCTCCAGACTCATATCCACCACCATTTCTTCGGCGCCAGAAATACCTGCGTTATTGATCAGATAGTCCAGCTCGCCAAACACCGCCAAGGTGTGGTCGTACAGCCTTTGCAGATCCGCTTCCCGCGACACATCAATATTGTCCAGTACGAACACCCGCTGCTCGGGCCTGGCATATCCCACGCCGCGCAGCTCCGCAATGATCTCCTCACGGGCAGCCTGGAGTTTTTCAGCACTCCGCGCGGCCAGTAGCACCCGCGCGCCGGCCATTGCCAAGTAACGACCCAGTTGCATGCCGATGCCCAAGCTGCCCCCGGTAATGAGGGCCGTTTTGCCATGATGCAGACCAGGTAACACCCGCTGTATGGGCTGCGGCATAGCCGACTTCCCGGTGGCGCGCTGGATGCTTTTTGGCACCCAGAGGTTGATCGCATCCATCTTGCGCGCGCCGTTGTTCAGCGTCGCGGTCCAATCTGCACTAAAGGCGAGATTGTCGTCTTCGGCATTGGCATAGCGCACCAATTGGTTCGGCAATGCCGACCAACCCCACTCGCCCTTGGATACACGGTGCTCTTCCTCATCGCGCCAGATTCGGATTAACTCCTCAACGGCGGCGCGACGAATCTCATTGAGGCGGTTGCCGCGGCCATCGTCGCCATTGGTCACAAAGGTCACCGGCGGTGGCGGCGGTTGGGGATCCCAGCTTTGCAAATGCTTCGCTAATGCAGCAGCGAAGGCCACCGGCGCCACCACCTCACGGCGAATAAAGTGCGCAACGTCTTCATCTTCGGCCTGGGCCAGCGAATACCCATGCTCGCCATTGCGCAGCGCGGGTAAAAACACCACGCCATCCAAACGGCCAAAGTGATCTCGGACAAACTGCAAACTACGCTGCATGGTTTCTGGACGCAGCGGATCTAGCAACTGCACATGAGCCGTTCCCTTGAGCCGGCCCTGGGCCCGCGCACGCGCTGCACCGGCAGCATCCAAGTTTCTGAAGGCCAGCACCACCTGTGCCCCGCGCCGCTGATTGTGCTCGGCAAAGACCAAGGCCTCTTCTACATCCTCACCACCGAGCACCAGAATCACGCGGCCCCGCAAATCTACCAAACGCTCATCGGGCCAGGACACCAGTTTGGAGCGGCTCTGGGCCGGCACCTGCATGCCATTGGTGACCTCGATGGCATGCCCGGACAACGCTGCGGACTCGTCGCTGGACAAAAACACGGCGGCACCAGCCACATCTGTGGGCGTGGGATAACGGAAATCTGGGGGAGAGTCTCCTTCTGCCCGTTGCAACAGCATCAAGCCGCGGAATTGGGCCGAAGTGCTCCCAGGCTGCAGATCCTGGAGCTGGTCCATGGCAGCAAAAACCGTGTCGATACGCTCAGATTTAATGGGCCCTGGGAAAATGGTGTTCACACGAATGGCGCGACCCTCTGCCCCGAGCTCCTGGGCCAAACCTTGCGACAAGGCGTTCAATCCAGACTTCGGCACCGCATAAGGAATACGGCCGTAGTAACCGGTACGCGAAAAAATGGTGGACACATTGATGATGGATCCACCTGCTGACATCTGCGCCACCGCCGCGCGGACCATATTCCAAGGACCACCCAGCAGGTTGAGCGCCGACTCATACATGGTTTCGGCTTCACCCAGGCTACTCTTTTCAGCCTCGGCAAAGGGAATTTCACGCAGGGTGCGCTTGGGGCCAGCACCACCAGCGTTGTTGATGAGTACATCAATGGGGCCGAAGGTTTCTACGGCCTGCGCCACGATATCGCGGCAAGCCTGGGCATCGGCGCAATCCCCCGCCACCACGGCCATGTGATCTTGCGCAAAACCCTCGCTAACCAGCGTTTCTACAAAGCCTTGCAGCTTGTTTAGGTTGCGCCCGGTCAGCACCAAACGAGCGCCTTCGCGCAGCAGATGCCTGGAAATCACCGAGCCAATGTTGCCGGCGGCCCCGGTCAAAATGACATGACGGCCTTGCAGGCGTTGATGAGAATCGGAATGTGTCATCGCAATGTTCCTGCTGAGCCAGTGTCAATTTTTTCCCAGGCAATACCTTGGGCCTGCGCATCGCGCAAAGCCCAGGCTCGGTACAGCTCATCACGAGTTTTCAGCCCCAATCGTGGAAGAGCGTGTATGGCCACATAGTTGGCACCGGCATGCGCGTTATCCCACATGGCCTGATGTGCATCGGCAAGCTCTGCCAGGGGTATTGCGGTGGGTGTCACCACATCCAACATGCCGGAGGCAATGCGTTCCTGGACTTCGGCGAATTCGCGCGCGGTGTTCAAGTGCGTACCGCGAATTTCCGCCGTCGGCATCATGATGCGGCGTTGGCGCATCCACACCTGCGGGGCGTAAAAGCTCAGCCGCTGTCCCTGCAAATCTTCGGCATACACCACGCAGCCCACATGCGGTTTCACCAAAGAGGTAGCCAGGGCCAGCTCGTCTTGACCACCACGGGAAAAAATCACATCGGGGAGACCGCGCCGATCTAGGGTGTTGCGTAATAAGGGGGCAATAGCACTGCCAATGGGTTTCAGAGTGCGATCCGAAAACTGGCGCACCGCTTCTTTGAAGGCAGCCGACTCTGTAAATGGGTCCGGCATAGGGGCCAAGGGGCCCGGAGGGTCGAAATCGTCTCCATAACGGCGCCGCAATTGCTCCACACTGACCACACCCGCGAAGGGTGCGCGAAAACCCAGGGAGTTCACGAACTCGCGCTGCGACAAGGTATCGGTGAGCACGGCCACACGCGCTCCGCGCTGCAAGCCCACTTCAATGGCCTGTATCGCCAGCTGGTCCACGATGCCATCTGCAGCGCCAACCCCGTAGCGCACCAACAAGGCCTGGCCGGCGCGCAAGGCTGCTCGCTGCAGAATCTCTTCTGGGCTCACTGCGCCGGGCTTGCCCATGAAGCTGAAGCGATAGCCAGAGGACGCGCCGAAGAAAGTGAGTACACCATCCGGGCCCAAGGCCTGGAAGGAGCGGCCAAAAGCAGCTTCGCCAGCATGGGACACCACATAGTCGATGGGGCCACCGGCCCGCGCATGGACCTCTTCCACAAAAGCTTCACCCGCAGCCTCCCAGTCGGCCCAGGTGGCGGGATCATCAGGAACCGGCGTGAAAGCCTGTTCCCAGCGCGGATCTTTGCGGCTGACCGCAGACCCGCCGTAGGCGCTGACCCGCTCAGCACGCTCTGCCGAGGACACCAGGCCCACCACAGGCAAACCCGACTGCTGTGCAGCGCGCAGACATTCCAGCCCGGTGCCGGTAGCGGCGCCCTCCACAAACAGACGTTTGCCAGGCTGAACCTGCAAGGTGCGATAGAGCGCGCGGTGGATGGTGCCCTGGGTCAAGGCGTAGGAGCCGGCCTCCTCAATCGTCAAACCATTTAGCTTGGGTTGTAGCTGCGGGCCCTGCACCACCAAAAATTGAGCATGACTGCCGTCGTTAATTTCATAGCCTTGAATATGAAAATCGGCGGCCATGGGGTCCAAGCCCTGATCCGGCGACAGTAGCTCGCTTTGCCCCGAGTAAATCGTGACCAGTTGACCCACGCTCAAACGCCCCTCGCGCACCAGTTCACTGCCCAGAGCCGCGATGAGGGCCACACCACCGGAGCCGGTCACCTGCACATCGGCATCACGATTATCAAAAGGCGATACCGGAATTCCGGTAATGGCCCAGATATCGTTGTAGTTCACCTCAGAGGCCAGCACATAGACCAAAGCCTCATTCGGCCCAGGCTGCGGAGTGGGAAGAATCAGCAGTTCCTCGGCCTGAGCCGGGTCTGCATGCAAAGCCGCCCCGGTGTGCGGGTCTTTGCGCACCCCCATGCCGTACTGCCATGCGGGTATGGGCGTCACCCCCGGATAAAAGCTGGCGTCGAGTGGCAATAATTGCCCCTGGGCCTGGAGTTGCTCCTGAGTGGCCGGGTCGACCGGATTGACCAGTCCTCCGGGTTTCAAGGGCAGCGGTGCACTGCGCTTTTCCAGAAAGGCTCGAATCCCCACCGGCCCGGATTGCGGATCGCAGACGGCCTCAGCGAAAAGCTGCGCTTCTCGTCTTAAGCCTGCGCTTTGCCCTTGGCTAGCACCACTTTGGATGGCCTCCACAATGCGATCTCTGGAGGCGCGGCGACCGCTGCCTTCCAGCTGCTGCAGCAAGCCTGCCAGTGGCTGTTGCTGGAGCCAATCCGGTTGCCAGGGTAAGACCTGCTCCCGCTGTTCCAGATAGGCATGCCGTTGTTCCATGGCGGCGACCAAGGGGCCAGCACCAGCCAGGTATTCGCGCAGCCGTTGCACGGCCACCGCCACTGGACTACGGGCCTGATCGCCTACCACTTCATCCACCAGACCCAGCTGCTTGGCCTCGGCTGCGGTCATAGAGCGCCCGCTGAGAATGACTTGCGCAGCATCGCGCAGCCCCTCCTCGCCACGCCGAGCGTACAAACGCCGCGGCAGGCGCTGGGTGCCACCGTAGCCAGGCAATAGGTTCAGGTTAATTTCGGGTTGCCCAAATTGAGCATGACCATCCGCCACCAAGTAGGCGCAGGCCAGGGCTAACTCACAGCCACCGCCCAGTGCAGGGCCATTCACAGCCGCCAGCACCGGAATCGGCAGATTCTCCAAGGCAGCAAAGGCTGTTTGCGCAGCATTTGGAGGGGTGCGAGCGCTATCCATATCGCCGGCCTCGCCCACGTCGAGCAATTCTTTGACATCGGCCCCGGCCACAAAGGCCCGGCCGGCGCCAGATATCACCAACCCCCGGATGTCTGGCTTGTCGCGAATATGCTGCAGAACCGTGTTCAGCTCATCCAGAGCCCGTTCATTGAGCGCGTTCACGGGCGGGTGATTGACCCAAAGCAGAGCGACACTGGTGTCGGCACTGAGGCTATGCGTCTCCCAGCGCAAATAGCGGTAGGTCTGCACAATATTGCGCACCTCGCCCAGCTGTCCGAGATTGCGCCAAGCCTCCACCACCTCGCGAATTTCCTCCACCACTTCCGGGTTGCGCAAGGTGGATAAATCGCCCAGGGGTTGATCCAGCAAAATGCCGCGCAGGGTGCGGCGCATGTACTTGCCGGAACGGGTTTCGGGAAAACCCGACACCACCAGAAAGTCCCCGGGCACTGCGGTCACGCCTTTTTCGTCCCGCACCAAACCCTTGAGCCGGTCCAGATCATCATCGCTGATCCGTGCGCCAGGCGCGGGGATCAGAAAGGCGACGGGCGTTTCGCCCTTCTCGGCATGGGGCGCTCCGACGACTACGGCATTACCCACGGGCGAGTCTGCACGGAGCACCTTGTCACGTAGGATAGCGCCTTCGATCTCTTCGGTGCCTAGGCGGTGGCCGGAGACATTAATCACATCATCGGAGCGCCCATGCAGGGTAAAGCCACCATCGGCATGTCGGCGCGCGTAATCACCCTGGGTGTAGGCCCATCCGCCAGACCAGCGTTGAAAATAGACTTGGCTGAAGCGCTCCAAATCACCTTTCCACTGCTCACTGTGCAGGTTCTGCGCATCGCCCCAAATGGTGCGTGCCAGATAGGGATAGGGCTGCTGGATGACTAGTTCACCCTTTTCACCCTCTTCGGCTAGGCGCCACTGTGTGGCCTGCCCTTGCTCATCTTGCTCCTCGGCGATTCGCACTTGGGCATCGATCCAGGGTAAAGCCCAGGTCTTGGCATCCGGGGCAAGATTCTTGTGATCTCCCCAAGGACAGGAAAACACCATGCCTCCATGTTCGGTGGCCCAGTACGAATTGATGTAACGCTCGCAGACCTGCTGCATGGCAAATTGCTGCACGGCCGGTGATACCGGCTCGGCGCAGAAGGTTGCCACCTTCAATGCCGCCATGGAGTAGCTTTGTAGATCGGCTGTACTGGCCGGGTCAGTCATCACGGCTTTGAGGAAGGTGGAGCCAGCCTTAAAAATGGTGACCTCATGCCTCTGAATGATGGAGGCAAAACGCCCTGCGTGCGGAAACAAGGGCGAGCCCTCCGCGACCACTGTCGACATGCCCAAGGCCAGTGGTGCGGCGATGAGATACGACTGTCCGGTTATCCAGCCGGGGTCAGCAATCACATAGAGCCGATCCTCCGGCCCCGCTGCGAAGACCATACGCATGGTGTGGCTGATGCCAGCTAACCAACCGCCGTGGGTGTGCACCACGCCTTTAGGCTTGCCGGTAGAGCCTGAGGTGTAAATGATGAACAGCGGCGTATCTGCGGGCAGCGGCAGTGCCGGGTGGATAGCGTTGAGCGCCTGCCAGTAGTCCCGATCATCCAGCCCCTCCAAGTGTGCGGCGGCGGCATCGGCCAGTTCTGGAATGCCCACTTCGGCAAAGGCCTGCTGGGTGGCCTGCTGGACCAGTTCAGCGGACCATTGATCGCGATCCTGCACCACCACATCCTGGCCGGTGTAGCGAACCACAACAACGGTTTGCACGATATGCTCGGCAGCGGCCAAGCTGCTTGCGACCTGCGTGCGTACAGCCGCCAGTACTGTAGGCGAGAGTTGCGATTCGGCAGCCAGGACCTGCCCTAACTCACGCATAATGTCGCTGCGCTCTAGCGTAATTTCACCGCGTAATGCGGCTGCGACACGCGCCTGGATACGACTACAAACCTCGGCCGAAAGCTCGGTGCCTTCCAGCACCTCTTGCAAGACCTTAAGCCCCGTCGCCAAAGGGATAAAGTTGTCTAAGGCCGGATCGGTGTAGGCCTCTTTAAAGGGGACGACCTCGGCATTGCGATAACCACCGTCCGCGGTAATCACTACCTTGGCACCGGCATCGTAGATACGATCCGAGAGTGTTTTGGCTGAGAAGCCTCCAAACACCGGGGTGTAAATGATGCCCAGTCGTTTGGCGGCCTCGGTGTAGTAAATCTGCTCTGGAATATTGGGCAGATTCAGCGCGATTCGGTCACCGCGCCCTAAACCCAAGTTGTGAAGAACGCGCGCACGGATAATGGTTTCGCGCAGCAGCTGCCTGTAGCTGATGTGCTGCTGATGGACCGGACCACCTTTGCCCTCGTTGAGTGAGGGATCCCAACGATCACCTTCGAAAATGATGGCGGTTGCGGCGCCGCGCCCTTGCAGTACATGACGATCCACTTCGTTGAAGCAGGCATTCGTTTGCGCGCCCATAAACCAGCGGTAAAAGGGAGCATCGGAGTCGTCAAATGCTGTATGCCAGGGTCTCCAGTCTGCTTCTGGCAGGGCATGGGGAGTGCGCCCATCGGTCGCAGCAAAGCCGCTCCAAGCCTGTTGCTCGGGATCGTAGCTCAGCCAACAGCCGTTGGCGTACCAATGCAGCTCCGCAGCAGCAATAGTGCCGTGATAAGCACCCGGATCGGCCTGGGCAGCCCGGCGATGTTGTGCTTCGTCGGCTGCATCCTGCAACCGGCCCCAAGCCATGATTGACGCGGCCATCGACGGTCTCCTCCTGTCGATTCCAACGGCTGCCATGGAAGCAGGCGTCAGTCTGGCTGCGCAAGCCCGCGCTGGCGACGCGGCCAAGCGTAAGCAACGACGCTCAGCCTAGGAACTGCGCTTCAGTGAGGCTTAGCGCCAACAAGTTCATCTAATTTCTAGCTTCTTGAAGAAAATAGCGGCCTGTGAGCACGCCCGCAAATTTGCGCGAGTCTGGCCTTTTGTCGCGGGCATGGTGCTTGTTGGCGGCGCGCCCTCAGGAAACACTGCATAAACCGCTGTGCTCGCAATCTGACCCGCCGGCGGTGCTCGCCAGTCAACAAAAGAAGCCTCACATACGCCCATATGCTGCGGCTTCTGCGCTCCGGCAGCGGACCACCTTGCTTCGCGCGCAGATTTCTTCAGTACTTCCCCAAGCCACAAATAGAAAAGCCCGCGGTGCGTTTCCGCACCACGGGCCCAATGTCCCTCGATTCGCCAGCAATTACGCTGGCTGGATCACACGGATCTTAGAAACGGCCACCGCCGCCGCCAGCCCGGCGCTGACCGCCGAAACCGCCGCCACCGTTACGTGGGCGATCTTCACGAGGACGAGCCTCGTTCACGCGCAGGTTACGACCTTCTAGGTCTTTACCGTTGGTGCCTTCAATCGCAGCTTGAGCAGCTGAAGCGTCAGGCATTTCTACGAAACCAAAGCCCCGCGAACGGCCGGTTTCCCGGTCCATCACGACTTTAGCCGAGCTCACCTCGCCAAATTCAGCAAAAGCGGCCCGCAAGCCTTCGTCGTCCGTCCGGAAGGACAGGTTTCCTACATAGATGTTAGTCATCGAACTCATCAACGCTATGTCAAATCAAAATAAAACCCCATCAGGCTCAATCCATAGCAAACTGAGTTCTGATGACCGTGCATACACGCGGTGACCGCAATATAGCAGTCAGCGCTGCTAACGTCGCGTCAAAACCGCGATTTGTAGAGATTTATTTTTTGGTCCCACCCAGCTGACACCCGTGGGCTACAGTCAGCCCAGCAACCGGAATCGCCTCAGAGTCGCCGCAGCGCAGGCCCAAGACCCTTTGCAGGGCATCAATGCTCGGAACCGCACAGGTTGCTCTACTCAGGCAGTGATGACTCCCACACCATAGTTGGGACGTCGGTCAGATCAAGCTGCGCCGATTAAGCGCGCGGCAGGGTGACGCCCTGCTGCCCTTGATACTTCCCAGCGCGATCAGCGTACGAGGTCTTACACACTTCGTCCGATTGCAGAAAGAGCATTTGCGCCACTCCTTCATTCGCATAAATTTTCGCCGGCAAGGGAGTGGTGTTGGAAAATTCCAAGGTCACATGGCCTTCCCACTCCGGCTCCAAGGGAGTGACATTCACGATAATGCCGCAGCGGGCATAAGTGCTCTTACCCAAGCAAATGGTCAGCACATCGCGAGGGATTCGGAAATATTCCACCGTACGCGCCAGGGCAAAAGAGTTCGGCGGGATGATGCAGATATCCCCCTCATAACTCACAAAACTTCCATCGGAGAAGTTTTTGGGGTCGACCACAGCACTATTGATGTTGGTGAAAATTTTGAACTCGCTGGCACAGCGCACGTCATAGCCGTAACTGGACACGCCATAGCTCACCATTTTTTCGCCGCGGCTGTTGGAACGCACTTGCTCTTCAGCAAAGGGTTCGATCATGCCTCGACGCGCCTGCTCAGTAATCCAGCGGTCCGATTTAATACTCATAATGTTCTAAGACTCAATGACGATCTCGGGAAATTCTGCAGCGCCTGCTCCTGCCAACGCCGTTGCGGCGCGTCGGGCAAGCTGCAGGTAACGCATGGCCAGCGGTGACTCTGGTTCGGCCACCATCGTAGGTCGGCCCGCGTCCGCTTGTGCGCGAATCGACCCGGCAAGCGGCAACGAGCCCAAGACCTCAACCCCAAATTGTTCGGCCATCATTTGCGCACCGCCGCTATCAAACACCGGGTCTACGTGCCCACATTGGGAACAGGTGTGGCCCGCCATGTTTTCGACCACGCCCAACACGCTGATACCCACCTTTTCGAACATGCGCAGACCCTTTCGCGCATCCAGCAAAGCCATTTCCTGCGGCGTAGTCACAATCAGCGCGCCGCTCACAGGAATACGCTGCGCTAAAGACAACTGCGTATCGCCCGTACCTGGTGGCAAATCGACGATGAGATAGTCCAGCTCTGGCCAGCGGGTTTCCGCCAGCATCTGCTGCAGCGCTTGCGTCACCATGGGACCACGCCAAATCATCGGGTCTGCAGGGTCGACCAGCAAGCCTATAGACATGAGGGCAACCCCATGCGCCATAACTGGGTGCATTTTCTTGCTGGCCTCTACGGCCGGCTTTTTATCAGCCACGCCCAACATTAAGGGCTGGCTTGGGCCATAAATATCAGCGTCCAGCATGCCGACCGTGGCGCCTTCCGCGGCCAGGGCCAACGCTAAGTTTGCGGCCACGGTGGACTTACCCACGCCACCTTTGCCGGAAGCCACAGCAATGACATTAGAAATGTTCGGAATACGTTTCAGTGCGCCTTGTACAGGCTGCGGAGCGACGGCCCAATCGAGCTCTATCGCGGGCTGCCAACCACTCACCTGTGCCTGCAAGAACTCAGCGATTTCGGCCTTGAGCACAGGTGCCCAACGCTGCGCCGGCACCGGCAGCTCGAGGCGCACTGCCGTAGGCTCAACATGACGCAGTGCGGATGTCAGCACAGGTGCCAACCAGCTCTGCGGATAGCGGGCCAAGAGCACCCTGAGAGTGTCAATATCCAACGGTGGCGGGTTCGCTAACAGATTCAGCCGCTAATGGTAGCAGCGCCGCTCAAGCACAGTAACAATGTGGCCTAGCCGCACTACGCCCAGCCGAATGCGCGGTCTGCTGTGGCAAAATAGCAGGTTCTCTTGTTGACCCCGACGGTGCCATCGCGATGCGTCGCATCCTGCTCACCAGTGCCCTCACTTACGCCAATGGCCCGCTCCACCTGGGCCACATGATTGAGGCTGTACAAACCGACGTTTTTGCCCGCGCCATGCGCATGCAAGGACATGAGGTGCACTACATCTGCGGCTCCGATGCCCACGGCACGCCGATCATGCTCAAGGCCCAAAAGGAAGGCCTGGAGCCAGCCCAGCTGGTACAACAAGTGAGCGCTGAACATCAACGCGATTATGGGGAGTTTTTGATTGGCTTCGATCACTTCCATAGCACCCACAGCGAAGAAAATCGCGAGGCCTTGGAGCGCATCTACACCGCTCTGGATGCCGCCGGTCACATCGCCAAGCGCACGATCGAGCAAGCCTGGGACCCGGTGGAGAAAATGTTTCTTCCCGATCGATTCATCCGTGGAACCTGCCCACACTGTGATGCGCCTGACCAATATGGTGATGCTTGCGAGGTTTGCGGTGCCACCTACGATCCTCTAGACCTCAAAGACGCGCGCTCGGCACTCTCGGGCGCTGCGCCTGAACAGCGCCCCAGCGAGCACTTTTTCTTCAAGCTTGGCGACTTTGAAGGCTTCTTGCGAGGCTGGCTGGATTCGGCCCAGCTACAGCAAGCCGTCAAAGCCAAGTTGCAGGAGTGGTTTGAGGCCGGCCTCAAGGATTGGGATATTTCCAGGGACGCCCCCTATTTCGGCTTCGAAATTCCAGGCGCACCCGGCAAGTATTTTTATGTGTGGGTCGATGCCCCGGTGGGATACATCGCCAGCTGGATGCATTTTCTTGCAGGCACTGGCACTGACCCTTGGGCCGCCTGGAGTGCCGACAGCGACACCGAAGTCTTTCACGTCATTGGTAAAGACATCACCTATTTCCACGCTCTGTTTTGGCCGGCGATGCTTCAAGGCGCAGGCCTAAAGCCTCCCAGTGGCATTCATGCCCATGGCTTTCTCACCGTTAACGGCGAGAAGATGTCTAAGTCGCGTGGCACCTTCATCACCGCGCGGCAATACCTGCAGCAGCTACCTGCCGAGTATTTGCGCTATTACTTTGCCGCCAAACTCGGAGCCGGCGTTGATGACGTCGATCTCAACCTGGAGGACTTCCGCAGTCGAGTGAACTCCGACCTGATTGGGAAATACGTCAACATCGCCGCCCGCTGCGCAGGCTTTGTGAAGAAAATTGGCGAGGGACGCCTAGCAAGCGAGCTGGACCGGCCGGAATTGGTGGCCGAATTCGCCGCAGCCGGCGACGCCATTGGCCAAGCTTATGCCGCCCGTGAAAGTGGACAAGCCGTGCGGCAGATCATGGCCTTAGCCGATAAAGCCAATGCCTATGTGGCCGAGCGTGCGCCCTGGAGTTTGGCCAAAGACCCCGAGCATGCCGACGAAGTGTTGCCGGTGTGCACCACGGCCATTAATTTGTTCCGCCTGCTCAGCCTTTACCTTCAGCCCATCCTACCCAGTACGGCGAGCCGGGTCGGCGACTGGTTACACGGGCTACCGACGTGGTCTGAGCGCGCGCAACCCTTGTTGGCCGTCGATATCGACCCCTACAACAATTTGCTCAGCCGGATTGATGAGAAGGCGCTCGCGGCATTGCACTAAGGCGGTGGATGCGGTGCTCAGCCATCACAGCACGGGCGCTGGGCAATGACCGAATTGTGGCTGCTGTTTATGGGCACCGTGCTGGTGAACAACTTTGTGTTGGTGCAGTTCTTGGGCCTGTGTCCGTTTATGGGCGTGTCCAACAAGCGCAGCAGCTCTTTAGGTATGGCCTTAGCCACCACCTTCGTCCTCACGCTCGCATCAGCAAGCAGCTGGCTGATCGAGCACTTCATGCTGGCCCCCCTGGGCCTGGAATACTTGCGCACCTTGAGTTTCATTGTGGTGATTGCCGCCTCCGTGCAGCTCACCGAAATGTGGGTCCGAAAAACCAGCCCCTTGTTGTACGAGGTGCTGGGCATTTACTTGCCGCTGATCACCTCAAACTGCGCCGTGCTGGGTGTGGCCTTACTCCAAGCCCGTCAAGAATTGAGTTTTAGCGAAGCCGTGTTCTACGGCTTTGGAGCCGCCGTGGGCTTCTCGCTGGTGCTGGTGGTGTTTTCTAGCCTGCGCGAGAGACTCGCTGCAGCCAACATCCCTGCTCCTTTCCAAGGCGCGCCCATTGCCTTGATCACAGCTGGAATCATGTCACTGGCCTTTTTAGGCTTTGCAGGGTTGGCCTGATGCTGTCGGCAGTGATGGCTTTTGCCGGCCTATGCTTGGCGCTGGGTTTAGCGCTGGGCTGGGCTGCAAATAAGCTGCGGGCCGACAGCAACCCCCTGGTCGACAGCATTGATGCCTTGTTGCCGCAAACACAGTGCGGTCAATGCGCTTACCCAGGCTGCCGCCCTTATGCCGAAGCCATCGCAGCAGGCGAAGCCGACATCAACCAATGCCCGCCGGGTGGCGAGGAGGGCGTCATTGCTCTTGCAGAGCTGTTAGGTCGCGAACCCAAGCCACTCAACCCGGAGTTTGGTAGCGCGCCAACATCACCCGTGGTGGCCTATATTCGCGAAGACGAGTGCATCGGCTGCACGCTGTGCATTCAGGCCTGCCCCGTCGATGCCATCGTCGGGGCGAACAAGCTGATGCATACGGTGATCACCGAGGAATGCACGGGCTGTGAGTTGTGCATCCCCCCATGCCCTGTGGACTGTATAGACCTGCATGAACTGCCCACAGCTCAGCCACGCTGGGCATGGCCGGAAGCCACCCAGAACTCGGCCTCCTAATGCTTAACGCGCAGCACGATTTTCGCGGCGGCCTCGCTCTGGCCGGCAACAAGCTCTACGGCGAGCAAGCTGCTACCTGCGCGGCGCCCCTGCCCAGACATTTGTGGATTCCGCTGCATCAGCATCAAGGTCCGCCCGCTGTCCCCTGTGTGCAGCCAGGGCAGCATGTACTGCGCGGAGACCTCATCGCCAAAGCCAGCACTTCTGCGAGCGTGGCGGTCCATGCCAGCAGCTCGGGCTGGGTGCGCGCCATTGAATCCCGCGACCTTGATCAAGGCCGTAGTGTTGACTGCATCCTATTGGAAACTGATCAGCAAGACCAAGCCCGCGACGAGGCTTTGGGGCCTTGCTATACCGACCCTGACGCTACCGCCGCTGAAACCATCATTGAACGCATTGCCGCGGCAGGCATCGTCGGTCTCGGGGGAGCCAGTTTCCCCAGTGCAACAAAGCTCCGTGCGGGCGTAGATCGGCCCACGCTTGAGCACATCATTCTCAATGGCGCCGAATGCGAACCCTACATCTCCTGTGATGGGGCCAGCATGTTAGAAGATGCCGCTGCCATTATTCGCGGTGGCCAATGGTTGCTGGCAGCGAGCGGAGCCCAGCGGCTGAGCATTGCCATTGAAGACCATCATCAGGCCGCCATCGATAGTGTGAATCAAGCGCTGAAGCGCAGCGCCGATGCCCGCATTCAGCTAGTCCAAGTACCCAGCCGTTACCCCCAGGGAGGAGAGCGCCAGCTCATTCAAAGCCTCACTGGTCTGGAGGTACCTCTGGACGGACTGCCACTGGATTTAGGGCTGGCCATGTTTAACGTCGCTACAGCCGTGGCGGTGAAGCAAGCCTTGGAAGAGTCACAGCCACTCACGGAACGCATTGTCACCGTCACTGGAACAGCCATTGCCCAGCCCAGAAATTGGCGGGTGCGGCTGGGCACTCCCATCAGTGAACTCATTGCAGCCAGCGGTGGCCTGACCCACCCAGACCCAGCCCCACGCTTGCTCATGGGTGGGGCCATGATGGGCGTGGTATTACCCGATAAAGATGTGCCGGTGAGCAAAGGGTTTAACTGCCTGCTCGTGGGCCCACCGAGCGATATCCAACCCGCAGCGGCCAGCCGGGCATGTATTCGCTGTGGCGACTGTGTGGAGGTTTGCCCGGCCGGGCTACTGCCGCAGCAGCTGTATTGGCACAGCCAGGCCCGCGAGTTTCAAGCGGCAGCCAAATTACATTTAGATGCCTGCATTGAGTGTGGCGCCTGTGCGGTGGTGTGCCCCAGCGAGATTCCTTTGGTGCAGTACTACCGCTATGCCAAGGCAGAGCTGGCAAACGCCGCTGTGGAACGCCGCAAAGCCGAGCACGCCAAAGCGCGTTACGCCGCGCGTGAAAAGCGCCTGCAACGCGAACACGCCGAGCGAGAGGCCGCCCGCCAACGCAAGCAAGCAGCCCTGCTCCAGGCCGAGCAGACCGCGGCGGCCAAGCCCGCTGATGCAACTTCTGCAGCCGTTGCCGCCGCCCTCGCCAAAGCGCGGGCGCAACAAGCAAAGGCCAAGCAAGCCTTACCGCCAGCCGTTAAGGCTGCTCAAGAACGCGCCCGGCGACAACGCGAGCACAACTCAGGTAGCGACAACTGATGCGTATCGCCGGCCCCTGGATACGACCGCGCCGCCGAGTCCCGCAGGTCATGCTGGCTGTGATCCTCGCCTTGCTACCCGGTGTACTCGTCAGCGTCGCACTGCAGGGGCCCGGGATACTCTTTCAGCTGGTGTACTGCTGTATAGGCGCATTAGGCGCTGAAGCCGGCATCCTGAGGCTGCGTGGGCGAGATCTGAGCTCGCAATTGGGAGACTATTCCGCCCTCCTCACCGGCGTGCTACTCGGGCTGTGCTTGCCGCCTTGGCTACCCTGGTGGCAAGCCCTGCTGGCAGGCAGCCTGGCCACTGCCGTGGGCAAACAGCTGTTTGGCGGCTTAGGCCAAAACCCTTTCAATCCGGCCATGGTCGGCTACGTGATGGTGCTGGTCAGCCTGCCTGCCAGCCTGGCGCTGTGGCCAGCCGACACCACCACAGCCTGGAACCTACCCTGGGCCTATTGGCTGGGTCTGGGAGAGTTGCACGAAGTTGATGCTTGGACTGGCGCCACCCCACTAGACGCGATGCGCAACGGCCTGCGTGCGCAGCTCACCGTTACCGAAGTCACGGCCGACCTGAGCACCGATTTTGCCTGGCTCCTAGCCGTCGCCTGGGGGCTAGGCGGCGTATGGCTGTGGCGCCGCGGCCTGATCCAATGGCGTATACCCATTGCGGTCCTCGCGGGGGTGGCTCTACCCGCACTCATTGCCCAGGCCGTCGATGCGGATCGTTTTGCCTCCGCAGGCTTCCACCTGCTGCATGGCGCGACCATATTTGGCGCAATCTTTATCGCTACCGACCCCGTTTCTGCCTCAACAACGCCTCGCGGACGGCTTATCTATGGCTTTGGCATTGGCCTGCTCACCTGGGTGATACGCAGCTTTGGCGATTACCCCGATGGCTTCGCCTTTGCGGTAATGCTACTTAACATGCTGGTGCCAGTCATTGATGCTCACACGGTGCCTCGGGTATACGGGCAGGAGCACAGATCATGAGTGAACGCAGCTGGCTTGCGAGCATGCGCGGGGCGGGCGCAAATTTGCTGGGCTTTGGCCTGGCAGCCGTGCTACTGCTCGCCAGTGTGCATCAATGCACCCAGCCGCAAATTGCGGCAGCGCAAATAGCCGCCAAACGCGCTGCACTGCTGAGCATGCTGCCAGCCAACAGTTTTGATAATGACCTGCTCGCGGATCGTGTTCGCTGGACACTGCCCGAAGAATGGACAGCCCCCGGCCCAGACATCATCTGGCGAGCCCGTAAACACGGCGAAGTCGTGGCGTTCATCCTGCCGCTGCGCGCGACCGAGGGCTATTCCGGGTCTATTGATTTCTTGCTTGCCCTTAGCCCCCACAGTGAAGTCTTGGGGATGCGCGTCGTAGCGCACAAGGAAACGCCGGGGCTAGGCGATGGCATCGAAGCCCAACGCTCCAATTGGCAGCAGCAGTTTCTGCACCAGGGGCTAGGCTCCATCGCCGCCAAAGATTGGCGCCTGCGCAGAGATGGTGGCGTTTTCGATCAACTTAGCGGCGCAACCATCACCACACGGGCCGTCGTGAACACCATGCAGGCCGCGCTGGTATACATTCAAAACCAAGCACAGGCCATGACCGAAGCGCCCGCTATGGAGCCCAGCGATGAATGAGGTCTGGCGTCGCGGACTATGGAGTAGTAACCCGGCACTCGTGCAGCTATTGGGGCTGTGCCCTTTGCTGGCGGTGAGCAATACCGTGATTAACGGCCTGGGCTTGGGCCTAGCCACCATTGCCACGCTGGTTATCTCTAACCTCAGCGTGTCACTGCTGCGCAAACATATTGCACCCAATGTGCGCATCCCCGTCTATGTGCTGATTATTGCCGCCATCGTGAGCAGCCTGGACATGCTGATGAATGCTTGGCTACACGCCTTGTATCTCAAGCTGGGCATATTTATCCCTTTGATTGTGACCAACTGCGCCATTATTGGACGGGCGGAAGCTTTCGCCGCGCGCAACCCACCGCTAGTCGCTGCCGTCGACGGCCTTGCCATGGGCACCGGCTTTAGCGCCGCATTGATCGCCCTGGGCGCATTGCGCGAAGTGCTGGGCCGCGGCCAACTCTTTGGCGGAGCGGAGCTACTCTTCGGCCCCGCTGCCAGTGATTGGACCATCGAGTTCAGCAGCCAAGGCTGGCTGCTGATGAGCCTTCCCCCGGGCGCATTCCTGGGATTGGCTTTGCTGGTAGCAGCAAAAAATGCCTGGGATCAGCGCCACCGGCGCAGAGCTGCGTGTGCAGCACCAACGCGGGATGGCAACACATCATCGGCCTGAATTGGGCTCGGCAGGTGCGCCGCACGGTTCGGGCTACACTAAACGGCAAAAAACACGCGTCCTACTCTGCATGAACACCCAAACGGTTAACGCCAACGGCATTGAGATTTGCTACGAAGACCGCCCCGGCCCGCAGGCCGATAGCCCCACCGCCTTGCTCATCATGGGTCTGGGCTGTCAGCTGCTGCATTGGCCCGAAGAATTCGTGGCCACCCTGAACCAGTTCTATCGCGTTATTCGCTTTGATAACCGCGATGCCGGCCACTCCACCTGGTTCGAGGGCACGCGTGCGCCCAAAATTCGTCAGCGCGATCTACTTCGTTGGTTCTTCGGCGCTCGCCTTCCCAGCCCGTATAGCCTGGAGGATATGGCTGCCGACACGGTGGGCTTGATGGATGCGCTACAGATTGAACAAGCGCACATTATTGGGGCGTCTATGGGCGGGATGATTGCGCAAATTATTGGCGCGCAGCATCCGCAGCGGGCACAGTCACTGAGTTTGGTGATGACCACTAGCGGCAAACGCACCAAGGGCATGCCACGTCAATCCGCACTCAAGACAATTACCCAGCGGCCAGCCACCCAAGACTTTGATGTGGTGCTCGAAGCTTCTAAACGCTCCTGGCAAGCCCTTTCCGGTCGCGGCCATCCCACGCCTCCAGACGTTGTTGAAGCCCGCTTACGTGCCATCCTCGAGCGTGCTATGAACCCGGCCGGTTTCTTGCGCCAATACGCGGCCATCATGAATCAGCCAGACCGCAGCCCATTGCTGCGCCAGATTGAAAGGCCCACGCTGGTCCTGCACGGAGAAGACGACCCTCTGGTCAACGTCTCGGGTGGCCGGCATCTGGCCAAGGTGATTCCGCAATCCACGCTCATCACCATTCCCGGCTGGGGCCATGATTTTCCGCCTAGCCTGCTACCAGACCTGAGCACGCACCTCAAAAACCATATCGATCAGCATCATTCGGTCTAAAGCTGCAGGGCTGGGTGTCCAGTCGTCCCTAGGCAATGCCCGCAGACGGATGACCGCTCCCGGCAACAATCTGCCCCCCGGCAGCCTTTCGCCAAGTTGTTCAAACAGGCTCTATGAGCCTGCGCGATAGTGGGCTTATAATTACGTGCTCAGGCATGGTTTTTGCTTGCCTCCCCATCTGCCTCCCCTCAACTCATCCCCGCTCCCCATGCGCCTAAATGCTCGCCTGCTGGGCCTGTTCGGCATTGCCATTGTGGGCTCTGTCCAAGCTGCCGCACCGCCTTATCCCACCACCGAAGTTGCTTATATTCCAGGCACCGACGACAAGCTGTACCAGCTGAAGCGCGTCACGGTGTGGAGCGATGCGGGGCAAATTCAGTCTGAGCAGGTATTGTGCGAGACGCCCTGGGGGCAGCCGCAGCATAGCCGCTCGTCCAGCTACATGGATGATGGCACGTTGGCGCAGCTGGAAGTCCGCGACGCCAACTTCGATCTGCGCTGGCGGCTGCGCCGCAGTGGCAGCCAATGGGAGCTGCAAGCCATGCCCTCGCGAGAGGACCGTAGCGGATCCAGCCGCAAACTGCGCTTAGAGCCCAAAGATGTGCCCGCAGACGCCTTGCTGCACATGCTCCAGGCGAATCGTCAGGCCCTAGCCGATGGCAGCATGGATGCGATTCCAGTGGTCTTTCTGCCCTCTACGCGGCGTAAGGTGTATCACGTAGAAACCCACACCCAAAAAACCTCCGCAGGCACCCTGCTCAAGATAGAGCTGTATCAACGCAGCTGGTTCTGGAGGCGGCTGCAGGAGCGCACCTACATCATGGAGCTTGAGAGCGGGCGCTTCCTGCGCTACGCCGGCCCCACCCAATGCCCCCTCCCCGAAGACTATGTTGGTGATGTCCATGTTCGCTACCAGAGTCTGAGTTCCGGCGGCGCCAACTAAGCGCTGAGCGCCGGAGGGCCTGCTTCGGGCCTGCACACAAAACGCCAACCCCGCAGCGCCTGAGCAAAGAGGCGAACCAGCAGGCCAAGGCAGTGACTGCCTGCTACATTAGCGCGCCTGTACTTCTTTGGACTCCTTGTGATGTTGGATCTCAGCAGTATTCTGCGTAGCGCCCGTAGCCAAGACGGCCTGTGTGTTTACACCACGGACGAATCCTGGCTGCAAGGTCGGAGCCTCTTCGGCGGCTTACAGGCGGCCATTGCCGTCGACGCCATGCAGAGGCTGAGCGCAGACATGCCGCCACTACGAACCCTGCAAGCCACACTGTGCGCGCCGATTAGCGGGCCTCAAGTTCGGGTGCATGCGCGGCTGCTGCGGGCCGGCAAGAACACCGTGCAATGTGCGGCGGATTTCATGGATGGCGAAACGCTGATCGCCTCTTTCGTGGGCATATTCGGCCACGCTCGGGAATCTGCGCTCGAGCAAACAGCCCCCGCACTGACTCCTGCCGCAGAACACGGCACCACCTTCCCCTTCATTCCCAACATCACACCCGCCTTTATTCAACATTTCGAGGCTGATCTACTTGCTGGTCACTTTCCCTTTACCGGTGGTGGCGGGAGTCAGCAACAATTGCGGCTGAGCTTAAAAGACGCCCAACCCCGTGCCGGTGCGGCGCAAGTTCTGGCCTTGGCAGACTTCCCACCGCCCCTGGCTTTGAGCCATTTCCGCAAGCCCGTGCCCGGCAGCACCCTCACCTGGATGCTCAACTTGGTCCAGCCAGACCTAGCAGGGTTTGATCTGCAAAACTGGATCACGGACGTGCATTTAGAAGCGGGCGCCGATGGCTATACGCATCAATCGGTGCGCTTGTATGGGCCCGACCATAGCTTGGTGGCTTTAAGTCGCCAATGCATGGTGGTCTTCGGCTAAGCCCCGATGAGCCGCACCTTCTTGGTGGTCGATGACCCCACCCAATGGGGCCCCGATTCTGGGGGCGACAACATCATCAGCTTCGCTCAATATTTGGCCGAGCACCCCATTCGCGGCGAACGGAAAACACGCATCATTAACCTGTGTTCGTCGCTGGGTTATTTGAGCACCGGCTATTACTGCTCTTTGCTAGCAGAGGCCCGTGGTCACCGGGTTCTACCCTCGGTGAACACCTTGAACGACCTACGCTCGCCCTCGCTGACCTTGCTGCAGACGCAGCGCAGCGGACTCAAGCTGCCCAAGGGCGAGCAACCCGAGTCTGGCCAACATGGCCAGCGCATCACCATCTGTTTAGGACAAACCACAGACCCCCGCTGGAAGACCCTGAGCCGCCAGCTCTTCGAGCGTTTTCCCGCCCCTCTACTGCAAGTAGAGATGCATTACTCCACACGCTGGGATATTCGCGACATCCGTTTGCTGTCTCTGGCTGATCTGGATGCCACCGAGCAAGCCTGGGCGCGCAATTTGGTGGCAGAGTTCTCACACAGGCTATGGCGCAGTCCGCGCGCGCGAAAGCTGCAACGCTGGGATCTTGCACTGCTGGTGAACCCAGAAGAGCAATTACCACCCAGTGATGAAGCGGCGCTGAAACGCATCGAGAAAGCTGCCGAAAAAGTGGGCTTTGCAGTGGAGCGGATTCACGCCAATGACTATGCACGCGTGGGGGAGTTCGACGCTCTGTTCATTCGCGAGACGACCGCTATTGACCACCACACCTACCAATTCGCGCGCAAGGCAGAAATTGAGGGGCTGGTGGTGATGGATGACCCAACATCCATCTTGCGCTGCTGCAATAAGGTCTTCCTCCAAGACGCGTTCAGCTATAACCGCGTGCCGACCCTAGGCAGCCGCATCGTCGACCGCGTCGATCAGGCTGAGCAACTCATCCAAGAGCTGGGCTTGCCACTGGTGCTGAAGATTCCAGACGGCTCCTTCTCCCGAGGTGTCTGCAAAGTGGAAACTCGCCAGGAGTTAGAGCGCAGCCTCAAGGCCATGCTGCAGGACTCAGCCCTGGTGCTCGCGCAGGAGTATTTGTATACCGAATTCGACTGGCGCATTGGCGTTCTGAACCACCGCCCTCTCTACGCCTGCAAATATTTCATGGCGCGCAACCACTGGCAGATCTACGCCCATAGCGAGGGCGGCACCGATAGTGGCGGCTTCACCACCCTGGCCACCTTTGAAACACCGAAGGTTGTCTTGGATGCCGCCCTGCGCGCCGCCAGGATGATCGGCGACGGGCTGTACGGGATCGACATCAAACAACATGGCAGTCGTGCCTACGTGATCGAGGTGAATGACAATCCCAGCCTAGACCAGGGGATTGAAGATGCGTATTTAGGCCAGGAGCTTTACATGCAGATCATGAGTGAGTTTGCCCGGCGCCTGGAACGCCGGGGGCGCCCGTCATAAGGCTTTCTCCTGGCGCGACCCTGGTTGCAGGCTTGAGCCTTGGCTCAATACTTAGGCCTCAAGGGTGGGCGACTGCGAGGCCTGCGCATGTAGCATCACATACGCACGTAGTTTGGACCGGCCGTAACTGGCCATCGACAAAAAGTCTGACCACGCCAGCGGCACTTGCGCGGCATCAATACCGCCGGGGTCGTGCTCGTCCCCATCGGGGTCATGCACGTAAAGGCCATGCTCATCCGCATCAACCAACAATACCCAGTGCGGTGCCTTACGCCGGTCCCAGCGCCAGGTACTGATGAGTGCCAAACAGAGCCCTCCCTCACTTAAGCATTGCCTAACCTGATCCGGACTGGGCACCGCGTATTCAATACCAATCGACTGCTGCTGGGCTTGCTCCACAAACTGCTGGTGGACAATGTCCAACACCTCTTTTTTGTCTGGCTGGCGCACACCATCCACGAACAGCGCCTCGGCAGTACTCAGCCACACTTGGGCGTGTAGCCCCCGTGCATGGGCCGCAAGAGCCAGACCAATGGGGTGACAGCCTCCATGACCAGAGGTCATAAAAATGGTGGTGGCCTCCCGCCACAGTTGCAGCTCGGCGGTGCGGCTGGCCGTATACCCAGGCTGCAAGGCCGCGAGGGCCATCTGCAACGCCGCAGGGCCACAGGTAAATTCTGTGCTTTGTGCCAGCCAAGGCACTTTGATTGCCGACTCATTCGGATGTGAGCGGTGCAGCCGCTTCTGCATACGAACCGCAGCTTGGTGATCAGCGTAGTAGTCGCTCCATACATCGAATGGCTGGTAGCCATGACGGATATACAAGGCCTGAGCACTGAGATTGTTTTGGGCCACCTCCAGGCGCAAATCAACGCGGCCACGCTGACGGGCTTGGTGCTCTAGCGTTTGCAGCAGTCGGCCGGCAATACCTTGGCCCCGAGCGCGCGGGTCCACTGCTAGCGAATACAAGCGGGCCAACCGGGTGCCGCGACGCAGAAGCACCAAGCCATAGCCGAGCACACCTACATCATCCTCAGCCAGCCATAGCTCGGCATGCGCACTGCGTAGGTGATGCTTGAACTGACGCAGGCTCAGCCGGTCACTGGAAAACACGGCCTGCTCTAGCGAGGCCAAAGCGTGGGCATCCGCCAGCGTGGCCTGCCTGACGGTCACTGGCGCTGGCGTTTTAGGAGCGCCGGCGCCCAAAGTGCAGCAGGCTCCCTAGGTCCTCACGCCGCATCCAGGTGAGTACGCTGCAGGCCAGGGCGACGCCACAAGCCATGATGAATAAGGTGCCACCATCGCCGGTGCCTTCGGGGCTGCGCACGACCACGCCCAACGGGCTCAACAAATGCAGGCCCAACGCCCCCACAATCAACACCAACGCGAGCACAGCGCCTAAACCCTGCACCGCCCGCAAGCGCGGATGCATAGCGCCGATCAACAACATGAGCGCTGCGCAAAGCTCTAAGCCCGCAATGGTGGTTGCCGACAAGGCCCCACCGGTTGCGAACAAACCCTCGGCACCCCATTGCGCCGCCCAGCCGTCGAGCACGGTCTCAAAGATGTACACCGTCTCGGCCGAGCCTAGAAACTTAAAAGCCAAGCTTTGAGCCAGCACGAAAACGGTATACAGGGTCAGGGCCCAATGGAGATTGCGCGCAAGCGGATTCTCTTGCGCATCCGGGGTGGCCATAGTCAGCGTTTCGCCAGCTTCAACCGCAGCGCATTCAGCTTAATGAAGCCGTCCGCATCTTTTTGGTCATAACGGCCGCGATCATCCTCGAAGGTGGAAATGGCGGCGTCGAACATGGAATGTGTTTCGGAGCGTCGGCCCGTCACCATCACATTGCCCTTATACAGCTGCAGCCGCACCTCGCCATTCACGCAGTGCTGGGTTCGGTCGATCAGCGCCTGCAGGGCCTCGCGTTCCGGCGCGAACCAGTAGCCGTTGTACACCACCTCTGCATATTTGGGCATGAGGGAATCTTTGAGGTGGGCGGCTTCCCGATCCAAAGTAATAGACTCAATGGCCCGGTGTGCTTTGAGCAAAATGGTTCCACCTGGGGATTCGTAAGCCCCCCGCGATTTGATGCCCACGTAGCGATTTTCGACGATATCAATACGCCCCACACCATGTTTGGCACCCAGTGCGTTGAGCCGGTCCAAAATGCCAAAGGGGCTCATTGGCTCCCCATTCAAGCTCACTGCATCACCGGCAACAAAGCCCAGCGTGATGTCCTCGGGTTCATCCGGCGCCTGCTGTGGGCTCGTGGTCCAACGCCACATGTCCTCTTTCGGGGCCGTCCACGGATCTTCCAGCTCTTCCCCTTCATAAGAAATATGCAGGCAGTTCGCATCCATGGAATAAGGCGAGCTGCCATCTTTTTTCTTGGTGATAGGAATACCGTGATCTGCGGCATAGGCCAGCAAACGCTCTCGGGAGTTCAGATCCCACTCACGCCAGGGTGCGATGACCTTGATGTCAGGCATTAAACCGTAGGCGCAAAGCTCAAAGCGCACCTGATCGTTGCCTTTACCGGTGGCGCCGTGAGCAATGGCATCGGCGCCGGTCTTGCGTGCTACCTCGATCATGTTGCGCGCAATGCACGGCCGCGCGATAGAGGTCCCCAAGAGATATTCGCCTTCGTAGATGGCGTTGGCGCGAAACATCGGCCAGACGTAGTCGCGAACAAACTCTTCGCGCACATCATCGATGAAGATTTCTTTAACCCCTAGCGCCTCAGCTTTAGGGCGGACTTCTTCGACTTCTTCGCCCTGACCCAGGTCGGCCGTGTAAGTCACAACCTCACATTGATATTGATCTTGCAGCCATTTCAGAATGACCGAGGTATCCAAACCTCCGGAATAGGCAAGAACGACTTTTTTAATGGCGGACATGGGCGGGCCGTAGGGCAAATCAGCCCCGCATTATACGGCCGCTCCCTACCACCCTGGGGAGGTCTTTGGCATGATCGGGCCATTGCTTGAGGAGATTTCACAATGTCATCCAACCCCGCAGCCCATGCCGACGCGCCGCCACCATGGTCTTTGACCGGCCGGGGCTTTATTAGTCTGCTGCGCTTCCCTGAGCCCCTGAGCTTGCAGGAGGCCGGTATTCCCCCGCTCGTTCAGGCCACAGGCCAGCCCAGCCGCTACTGCTGGATGATGGCCGTGGATTACACCGATTCGGCCGTGGGGCCCTATCACGAGCTGTTGTTCATTCCAGGATCGTTGCATTTCGCGCATAGCGGCCGGCTGCTCACCATCGGCCGCATTTTCGTCTCCAGTATGGCCAGCGTGGTTAATGGGCGCGCCAACTGGGGCATCCCCAAGGATGAGGCGGAGTTTCAATTCGCCGACACTGCACCTGGACAAACGCAGATTGCGCTGCGGCAAGACGCGCAAGAACCCTTTGCTGAACTGCAGTACCAGCATCGCAGGCTAAGCCTGCCCTTTACCACGGCCATATTGCCCTCACGGCTACATACCCTAGGCCAAGAATGGGAAGGCCAAGAGTTTCGCTATACACCCACGGCGAGCGGCCAGATCAGCCCCGCCAAGCTGGTTCATGCGCGGGCCGACGGGCTGCGTTTCCCCGCCTTACAGCGCGCCACACCCCTGCTGAGCGTGGCCGTCAAGCGGTTTAGCATGACCTTCCCCGTGGCCAACATCTATCCGCTGGGCAGCAAAAACGACTCCTTATCCAGGGCGGCCTGAGTCGAAAACTTTGATCTCGATTCGGACAGGATTAGGCTGGTTCTATCCTTGCCAGAACTAGCGGCGACTGCGCTGCAGGTAGCGCTTAAGCTACCCTGCACGCTCGTCCGCTGGAATCTCATTGTTGAACAACCTGCCCGAAGAAGACACCGACATCGACGCTGGTTCGACTCAGCAAAAGGCCCTCATGGCGCGACGCTTTCGGGGCTTTCTGCCCGTGATCGTCGACGTGGAAACTGGTGGTTTTAATGCAGCCAAGGACGCATTGCTGGAGTTAGCCGCCTGCACCGTCAAGTTCAATGAGCACGGCTGGCTAGAAATCGACCAGCGCATGCACTTCCACGTGGAGCCCTTCCCAGGCGCGAATATCGAAGATGCTGCCCTAGCGATCACGGGTATTAAACCCTTCAACCCCTTGCGCGCAGCCGTTAAAGAGTGTGATGCCCTGGGCCGCACCTTTAAAGTGGTACGCCAAGCCATCCGCGACGCGGGTTGTACCCGCGCCATCTTAGTCGGCCATAACGCGCATTTTGACCAGGGCTTTCTGAATGCGGCCGTGGAGCGTTGCGGCATTAAGCGCAACCCCTTCCACCCGTTTTCGGTTTTTGACACCGCCACCTTGGGGGGCGCAGTGGTCGGCCAAACCGTATTGCGGCGCGCAGTGGAGGCCATCGGCTTACCTTGGGATGAAGCCGGCGCCCACTCCGCCAGATATGACGCTGAAGTCACCGCAGAGTTGTTTTGCCATCTGATTAACGCCGTTCAGCCCGTATGGGAAGAACAAACACAAGGACGCCAGCGCGGCACATGAAACGCTTACTAGCCGCGATCGGCGTGATTGTGGTTGTGCTCAGCGCTGGACTGGGCTTATTCCTGAAATGGAACTATGGGGGCGGCGCCGAATTTCCAGACCGCCGAACCTCGCCTCAATTAAGCGCCGACGCCGTCGAGGTTTTGGTAGAGCTGCCCTACCCTCCAGGCAATGTCGCCGCTGATAACCCAGAGCGCGTATTTTTCAGCTTCCACCCTGAGGGCCGCCCGCCAACCAACGTCGCCTTGTGGGAAGCCGGCGAATGGCGGCCCTGGCCAGGGCCGCAGTGGCAGCCGGGCGGCGAGCACCCTCAGGCTTTTCACGAAGTGCTTTCGCTGCGCTTGGATGCCCCGCGTCGGCGTCTGTGGGTTTTGGATACCGGCCGGCATGGGCTCCATGCACCGCGTGTAATGGCCTTCAATGCCGACACCGGGGTGCTAGAACAAGAGCATCACTTTGATGCTGAACTTGCCGGCCCAGGCTCGCACTTTAACGATTTCCAAATTAGTCCTGACGGGCAAACCTTGTACATAGCCGACGCCAGCTTCTTTGCTCAAACACCCGCCTTGGTCGTGTTCGAGCTCGGCACCCAACAGGCGCGGCGGCTGCTTGAGAGCCATGCCTCCACCCGTGCCGAGCGTTACGTCCCGGTCGTAGCGGGCCGGCGTATGGAGCTATTCGGGCTGGTGAGCATTCGTCCCGGCGTGGATTCCATTGCCTTGGACCCAGAGGGCACATGGCTGTACTTCGCCAGCGTCACCAGCAACTATCTCTGGCGAGTACGCACCCAAGATCTGCGGAATGTGGAGCTCACTGCAGCGCAATTGGCCGCCAAGGTTCAGCGCCTAGGGCTGAAAACCATGAGCGACGGCATCCTTTCCCCAGCCATGGGGCAGATCGTCCTTACCGACCCCGAACACCCTGCGCTCCACACCATAGGCCCCCAGCAAGCACTGCAGACGCTGGTAGAACACCCCTTGCTGCGCTGGCCAGATGGATTATCCATGGATAACCAAGGCAACCTCTACATCACAGCCTCGGGCCTGCACCTGTTTATGGGCAAAAGCAGCCGGGCGATCAGCGATCAGGCTCCCTGGCACATATTGCGGATGAGCTCTGAGAGTTTCGCCAGCGTGTCACAATAACGTCATCTGGACGTCACCTCGGTGACATGCCCGCTCACTACGGTGTGCGTAGTTCAACCTTGGGAGGTCAATATCAATGGCCCACTCTTCCGCCGCTGAGGCACTGCCGAAATTCCGAGTCAGCCTGGCGCAGACGCCCGCCGATGTCATTGAAGCGCAGCAGCTGCGTTACCGCATATTTGCCGAAGAAATGGGCGCAGATATTGACGGCGGCGAACTGGGCATTGATGCCGACAACCTAGACCGTTATTGCGATCACCTCATAGTGCGCAACGACCAAGACCGTATCGTGGCCTGTACGCGCCTGTTAACAGGTGAGCAAGCAGACATGGCCGGCGGCTTCTACTCCGAACACGAGTTCGCCATTGAAAGCATCAAGATGCTGGTGGGCGCGAAATTGGAAGTGGGTCGCACCTGTGTCGATGCTGCCTACCGCAGCGGCGCGACCATCGCCACTTTGTGGTCGGGCTTGGCCGACTATGTCGCCAAAAACAATATTGACTACTTGTTTGGCTGCGCCAGTATAGGCCTGGATAACACCGCCGAAGCCCTGGACATCCTACAAAGCATCAACGAGCGTTACCTCAGCGCCCCCGACTTGCGCGTACAATCTCGAAAAACGTATCCGCAAGCACCTCAGGCCGCTGCGACCAAGTCACGCATGCCGCCCCTGCTCAAGGCCTATGTGAGCCTGGGCGCACGCGCTTGTGGTGAGGCTTATTGGGACGAGGAATTCCATTGCGTCGACGTGTTCATGCTGCTGAACATCAAGGAACTGCATCCGCGGTATCGGCGGCGGTTCCTGGGTCCGCGCCTGGCCGGTTAAACGCCAGCGTCGCGCGTACCTGGCGTCGTAGTTGGCGCCTGATCGCCGTATTCATCGTCATACTTTATGGATTGCTGCTGGCCATTCCGGCTCGCCTCAAGCAACATCCCGAGGGCATAGCCCGGCACTGGTTTCGCTGCCTGGCACGGGCCATGGGGCTGCACATCCAAACCGGCGGCGAGGCTCTGTCGCCACCGGTGCTATTGGTTGGCAACCACATATCCTGGATCGATATTGTGGTTCTTTGCGCCAGTACCCCAGTGCTGTTTGTGTCCAAAGATGACGTCAAAGGCTGGCCCATCATTGGTTTTCTAACCAAGGCAGCAAAAACACTGTTTATTGCCCGCGGCGGCAATCACACGGCGCAACTCCGTGCAGACATGTTGCAGCGCCTGCAGCAGGGTTTTCGCATCGTGATTTTTCCGGAAGGCACGACGACCGACGGTCAAGGCCTGCGCCGTTTCCAACCCCGGCTCTTCGGCGCAGCCATTGACGGCAACATCGCCGTGCAGCCTTTCATGCTGCACTACGGCCAAAGCTGCGTGGCCTACATCGATGGCGGCCCTTCCTTATTTGGCGTGTTGTGGAACTGTTTGGCGGAACCGCGCATTACGGCTAGGCTGCATTTTGGCCCCAGGCTCACGCCACGGGAATCGCGCAAAGAATATGCCCAGCAAGCTCAGGATTGGGTTGCAAGCGCCTTAGCCAGCGCGCATGATTGCGCGCCTGATTGAGCCTCAGTCCTTGCCTGTGATGTCTGATACTGCCCTGGCCAGCGCTCCTGCTGGACGCATTGGATTTATTTCCCTGGGTTGCCCCAAAGCGCTGGTCGATTCCGAGCGCATTCTGACCCAGCTCAAGGCCGAAGGCTACGGCATTGTTCCGCAGTACAGCGAAGCAGACTTGGTTGTAGTGAATACCTGCGGGTTCATCGATGCCGCCATTGAGGAGTCCATGGATGCCATCGATGAGGCCCTGAGCGAAAACGGCAAAGTGATCGTGACCGGCTGCCTGGGTAAAAGCGATGATCGCATTCGCGCACGCTTTCCGGATGTGCTGGCCATTACCGGCCCGCAGGATTACCAAGCGGTGATGGAGGCTGTGCATGCCCAGCTACCGCCTCCGCATGACCCCTTCCAAAGCTTGGTTCCCAACCAAGGTTTAAGGCTAACCCCCCGCCACTACGCCTACCTGAAAGTTTCCGAAGGCTGCAATCACAAATGCCGCTTTTGCATTATTCCCAGCATGCGCGGCAAGCTGGCATCACGCGGCATTGATGATGTGATGAGCGAAGCCGAAAGGCTGGCTCGCGCCGGCGTCAAAGAGCTGCTGGTCATTGCCCAGGACACCAGTGCCTATGGGGTTGATATTCGCTACCGCGAAGGCGAATGGCGAGGCGAGAATTACGCCACCAATCTAGAAGACTTGGGCCGGGCTCTGGCCGAACTCGACATTTGGGTGCGTCTGCATTACGTCTACCCCTACCCGCATGTCGATCGCATCATCCCCTTGATGGCCCAGGGGCGCATCCTGCCCTACCTGGATATTCCATTGCAGCATGGCAGCCCTAGTGTATTGAAGCGCATGCGCCGCCCGGCCGCCGCCGAAAACACCCTGGAGCGCTTGCGCCGCTGGCGCGAAATCTGCCCGGAGCTGATCCTGCGCAGCACCTTCATTGTGGGCTTCCCTGGCGAAACCGAAGAAGAATTCCAGGAACTACTGGATTTTCTGGACGCAGCCCAATTGGATCGCGTGGGTTGTTTCACCTACTCCCCTGTAGACGGCGCCGCCGCCAACGAGCTGCCCGACCCAGTCGCGGCTGACTTGGCAGAAGACCGCAAAGCCCGCTTCATGGCCCATCAGGCCCGCATCAGTGCACAACGCCTACAAAACCGCATCGGCCAAATCTGCGCCATTCTTATTGACGAGGCTGGCCCCGAAGGCTGCATCGGCCGCAGCTATGCCGAAGCCCCAGAAATTGATGGCGTAGTCCACCTCCCCGCCGGCGCCGGCCGCCCTGGCCAAATGATTGAGGCAGAAATCGTCGATGCTACCGAGCACGACCTCATTGCCATGCCGTATGTTGAGGATGGTGTTTAGTCACCCCTAGCGGGAACTGGAGCAGCCTGAAAGGACGATCAGGCTCCGCTGCCGTCTGCGCTAGCGGACCGCTATGGCGGTGGCTACCTCGTGCACGGTCTGCTGCAAACACGACGCCACACTTCTCTCCGGTAGTTAGCCAAGGCTATTGGCGGTTGCAGCGTCTCACTGAGCACCACAGTCCTCAGCTTTTCCCATAGCTCCGCTAAGAGCGCTGTAGTGAAAACACCACAGGGTTGCGACAGCGCCACTACAGACATCGCCGACCTTCTCCCCCAAGCTGAAAGCGTTCATGGCTCACGCGACTTTGTCGCCTCCTTAGGCAGACAGCCCCGTGCTCGTGAGCCCATGCCAACAGCCATGTATCTACGGAAGGACACACAATGACAACGCTCATTCAGACCCTAAAGCAGTCGAAGCGCAGCAGCATGCTCAAAGCTACCAGTGCCGGCATTCTAGCCATCGCCATGGCAGTGCCAGTTGCCCATGCAGAGCTGCTGGGTTCGCTGCTGGGGGAATCGACAACCGCTAGCAGTAGCACGAACTGGGGCGACCCTGAATCCAAGGGCATTCGCCCTGGCAACAACATCACCACCAGTGGTGCATCTTGCACCACCAGCTTTATTTTTACGGATAATCAAGGGCGGTATTTTGTCAGCACCGCCGCGCACTGCATTGTTCCTGGGGAGTCCACCTCTGTGGATGGCTGCTCAGCCACCTATACTGACCTGTCTGCCACAGTCAGCCGGATGGACATTTACGACCCATCAAACTCGATTCCTGAGAGCAGTGTTGACCTGCCAGCGTATTACAGCTCCTGGCATGCCATGCAAGACTTCAACGAGAGCTCATCGGCGGCTTGTAATGGCAACGACTTCGCCCTGCTCGAAGTGCCTGCTGAGCATCTTGATCTACTCCACCCGGCCAGCCTCCATTTCCGTGCCCCTACCGGAATTCCGTCCACCGCAGAAGATTTGCAGCCTGCAGGGGCCATGATTTGGGGCTACGGAGCCAGCACCCTTAAGCTGGGCGTGTCCCCACTCCACCCTAAAGCCGGCTTTGTGCTGCAAACGGCGAATGAGGGCTGGAGCTACACGGTCTACCTCGCCACGCCCGGCATTCCTGGAGATAGCGGCGGCCACATCATCACCGACGATGGCCGTGCCCTGGGCGTCGCCAGTACGCTGGCACTTGCCCCCTTCGCCTTGTCGAATAACTACACCAACATCTCTAAGGCCATCGAATATGCGGAGCGTTACCTCGGTCATGATCTTGATATCGTGACCTGGGATGATTTCAACGCTTCGCTGCTGCCGTAAGCGGGCAGGCAGAAATAACCAAAAGCCGGTGATTGTTCACCGGCTTTTTTATTGCCTATCGCATGAGGTATCGGACTGGTTTTAGCGTCCAGACGCCCCGCAGCAAATCGAGATGCCCTGGAGTAGCGCGGCACGCGAGCAGCGCTTAGCTGTGCCGGCCATAAAAGAACAGCACTTCCGGTGTCACGCATTCCCCGTCAATCCAGGCGATATCGGGGAACGGCAACTGTTGTTCATCGCACCAGGTAAGCAGTTCAATAGCATCTGGCAGGGTGCGGCTTCCGCGATACCGAAAGCCCATAAACCGCTGTGGCACCTGCTCATTTAGCTCTTTCACACTAGCGCGTTTTACGTCGCTTCCGGGGTGGTGCTGGGCTTGCTTGTCTTCCTGAGAGCGCCACCAGGCCACCACGTCGCGCTTACGCACCTCCCAAAGCAGAGGAACGCGTTCAAACTCCGCCATTTTGGCGGGGTCAACGCGGGATTTTTCGAGCAACATGCAAAGGCCATCACGGACCTTATCTTCAAGCTTGGCAGTCATGTCTGCTAATCGCTCGACGGCCGTCCAGTTGGCATAGCCAAGCTCGCGAGCGATATCGTCCCGCACAGATTCCACAGTGCCGCCCAAGGTGCGTTGGCGAAGCTTCACCAACGACTGCATGGAACGAAGATCAGCTGGCTTCACCACCATGGACACGGTTTGCCCTGTTGCCGGCACCACGCCCCCAGCGGCGAAAAACATGGAAGAACTCATGCTTACAGACTCTTGATGCGCAACAGCGCCTAGCTCATCAGAGAGTAAGGACCCCCGCGCTCCAGTGCGCGTTGGTAAGCCGGCCGAGCCTGCATGGTTTGCAGCATTTTCGCTAAAGCTGGGTAGTTCTGCTGCATACCACTGCGGGTCGCGGCTGCTTCCAGGCCAAAACTCATCATCACATCGGCAGCGGTGAAGCTATCCCCAGCAAACCACGCATGTGCCTGCAGGTGTTGTTCCATAAACTGCAGGTTGGCATCGAGATTAGGACCCAGGTAACTCTGCTTAACCTTGGCTGATATGCCCTTAGCGATAGGCCGAATAAAAAAGGGCATAGGTGCGGTTTCAATGCGCCGAAAGATGAGGCTCATCACCAGCAAAGGCGCGAGGGTTCCTTCGGCGTAGTGCAGCCAGTAGCGGTACTGCAAATACTCCGGAGTGTCCGCCTCAGGGCGCATGGATGAGCCCCCGAAGCGATCCACCAAATACTCCACAATGGCGCCGGACTCAGCCACCACCGTGTCGCCGTCGCTAATCACCGGGGACTTGCCCAGAGGATGAATCGCCTTGAGTTCGGCTGGCGCCAAGCTGGTTTTGGGATCGCGCTCGTAACGCTTGATCTCGTACTCGCAGCCCAACTCTTCCAGCAGCCACAGCACCCGCTGCGAGCGAGAGTTCTCCAAATGGTGAACGGTTATCAAGGAATCAGCTCCAATGCTTGTTGTTCTATCGAGGGGCGGACTACAAAACTACTCGCCCTACCCACACCCCGGGGATCGGCCGCAGCATCTACCTTGGCCTTGTCCTGGTCCCAGACCACAACCTGCATATTGCCATACTGGCGACTGAGTTCTTTGATTGGGTGGCCGCGCAGTTGCAGCAACTCTTTGGCCTCGTCGTCAAAACCACCCTGCTCCAGCTGCACCACGTCGGGTAAATACTGGTGATGAAAACGCGGCGCTGCGACCACTTCAGACGCGCTGCGCCCCTCCATTAAGTCCAATAGCCCCAGCAACACCATGGTGATGATGCGGCTACCGCCTGGCGTTCCCAGAATGGCCACACGCTCCGCCCCCTCCAAGAAGGTCGGCGTCATCGACGACAGCATGCGCTTGCCGGGCTCCACCAAATTCGCTTCACCACCGACCAAGCCATAACCGTTAGGCACACCAGGGGCAATGACAAAATCATCCATCTCGTTGTTCAGCAACACACCGCTGCGGCCCGCAACGAATGCCGCCCCCAAACCAAAGTTGATAGACAAGGTCGCAGATACGCGGTTGCCCTGCCCATCAAGAATGGAAAAATGCGTGGTGTTCATGCCCATGCCTACCGAGGCAATGGGCTCGGGTGAAAGCTCAGCGCTGGGGGTGGCATGGCGCGGCGAATAGGACTCTAACCACTGCTGTGCATGTTCTCTGGCCAACAAACGCCGGCTGGGGACCGGAACATAGTCGGCATCGCCCATATAGCGCGCCCGATCAAAATAGGCTCGGCGCATGGCTTCGATGAGCATGTGACGGCGCAGCCCGATGTCTTCCACCGTGGTGAAACCCATCAGATCAAGCATCTGGAAGATTTCGCCAAGCACCAGGCCGCCAGAGGATGGAGGAGGGGCGGTCACAATTTGCCAGTCACCAAAACCCAGCACCAAGGGCCTGCGCATCTTCACCGCATAATCGCGCAAATCTTCCGCGGTCCACACACCACCGGCGTTGCGAACGCTGCGCAGCATTTCATCAGCCACACTGCCCGAGTAAAACCCGGCACGGCCAAAGGTAGCCAACTTTTGCAAAGTGCGTGCAAGATCCGGCTGCTTTAAGGTTGTGCCGGCTGCCAAGGCCTGGCCTTGCTCATCTAAAAACACGGCAGCGCTATGGGCATAGCTCGCTAAATCGGCCTCTCGATAAGCCATGGTGCGTGCTAATTTGGCATCAATCTCGAAGCCCTCTTGAGCCACGCGAATAGCCGGCTCCAATAGCTGCTTCAGCGGCATGGAACCAAACTCCTGCGCCAACTGAACCAAACCTGCTGGCAAGCCAGGAATTCCCGCTGCGAGCGGACCGCGACGTAGAAGCTCACGCTGTGGTCGGCCTTCTTCGTCCAAGTACATGGCGGCACGAATGGCTGCCGGCGCCGTTTCCCGAGCATCCAGAAAGTGCTTTCGCCCATCCTCCGCGCTATGCAACAAGAAAAATCCACCGCCACCCAGGCCCGAACCTGAGGGCTCAGCCACGGCCAACATCGCCGCCACGGCCACCGCTGCATCAAAGGCATTGCCGCCAGCCTGCAATATGTTCTCGCCAGCCTGCGTAGCCAGAGGGTGCGCTGATGCCACAGCCGCCTGGGGAGGCTGTAGACCCGCGTGCAGCGAAGTGCTCAGCCAGACTAGAGCCAGGAGGCCGGCTTGGGATAGGCGCTTAACGCTCCTCAAGACTGACCCTCGCGCTGCTGGTTCACCTTTTCCAACACAGGCTGCGGCACCAAACCCGAAATATCCCCACCGAGGCTGGCAATTTCGCGAACCAGGGTGGAAGAAATATGCGCGTATTGCGCCGTCGGCGGCAGGATCACCGTCTCCAGCTCGGCATCCAGGTGCTTGATCATGCGCGCCATTTGCGACTCGTAATCAAAGTCCGTGACGTTACGCACCCCGCGCACCAGCACCTCAATATTGTTTTCGCGCGCGAAATTCACCATCAGACCCTGGAAGCCCTGCACTTTGACGTTGGGCAGGTCAGCCAATGAGGCCTCCGCCATAGCCACTCGCGTGGGCAAATCAAACAATGGTTTCTTCGCCGATGACACCGCAATAGCCACGATCACGGTATCGAACATGCGACTGGCGCGCGCAATCATATCCGCGTGGCCGAGGGTAATAGGGTCAAAGGTGCCTGTATAAGCGGCAATCATCCGTCAATCTCCTGGCGGGAGTTGCAGCAGGCAACCCAGACTCTCACCAGCCCGACTCTCCCGCAGCACATCCCAGTCTTGCAACCAGGGCGCACTGTAGCCGGATGGGCGCTCCAGGTACACCCAAGCGCCCGGATTAAGACGGGAACGCAGGGTCTGCAAACTATCCTCCCAAAGGTCTTGGTCGAATGGCGGATCGATGAATACTCCGTCGAAGCTTTGCGGGGTAGAGCCCAGCCAGTCCAGGGCTGAGGCCCCAATCACCTGGCTGACCTGATGGGCGCCCAGCAGATCAATACTCTCTTCCAAAGCCCGCAGGGCCACCGGTTGACGCTCGACGAAAGTGCAATGCGCTGCGCCGCGCGAAAGGGCCTCCAAACCTAGCGCGCCGCTGCCGGCATATAGGTCTAAGCAATGGGTTTGGTAGATTCGCGTCTGCAGCCAGTTGAACAGCGTCTCGCGGAGCCGATTCGATGTGGGTCGCAAACCTGTTGCGGTGACCACGGGCAGTTTACGTCCACGCCACTGACCACCAATGATGCGCAGCTGCTGCGGAGCACCCGCCAGGCGCCGCTGAGGCTTGGCGCTGTGGCGACTCATAAACTGGTGGGTATTTGCCCCAAGCGCTCGGTGAGCTTGCGGTTCTCGGCGTAATCTACGGGAACACTGATGAGTGCCGGCCCCTGCTGCGCGAAGGCTTCTTCTAGCGCCGCCGGAAGGTCGGCTGCCTCTTGCAAATGCCGCCCCCACATCCCGAATGCCTGAGCGAGTTGCTCGAAGTCGGGATTACCGAAATCTAGATTGGAATGGCGCCCAGCAAACTCATTTTGTTGCTTCCACTTAATCAAACCGTAGCTGCCGTCCACCCACACCACGTACACCACATTAAGTTGCAGGCGCACCGCGGTTTCCAAATCTTGAACATTCATCAGGAAACCAGCGTCGCCACAGATGGCCAACACGCGCTGTTCTGGCCTGGCGAATTTCGCCCCAATGGCCCCAGGCAGGGCAAAGCCCATGGAACAAAAGCCATTAGAAATTAAACAGGTATTCGGGACATCGCACTGGTAGTAGCGCGACACCCACATCTTATGCGCCCCCACATCAGCGAGCAGGATATCCTCGGGGCCTAGAAACTCGCGCACGTCCCACAGAATCTTTTGCGGCTTCATCGGCATCTGCAAACAGTCTTTTTCCAGGGCAAAGTCTTCCAAGATCGTTTGCCGAAGCTCCTGCCAGCCACCAATATCCTTCAACGGCAGGCGAGGTTGATGCTGCTGCGCCAAGGCTTCGTTGATTTGCCACAAGGCGTCAGCAATATCCGCAGCCACATCCACCGCCACGGTGTAATGGGTGTCGACTTCGGCGGGAGTGAAGTCAATATGAATGATGGCCTTATCCAGAGACTCATTCCAAAAGTGTGGGCTGTATTCCACAAGGTCATAGCCCACACAGATCACCACATCGGCAGCATGCATCAACTGGTTGACATGGTCGCGCCCCTGCAAGCCCATGGTGAACAAGCAATGCGGGTCTGAGCGCGGAATCGCCCCTTTGCCCATGAATGTATTGATCACTGGGATGCCCGTCTGCTGAGCAAAGCGAGTGAGCTGCGCGGCAGCGCGCTTGCGCACGGCGCCGTTGCCGGCCAGGATCACCGGCTGCTCGGCGCGTAGTAATAGGTCCACCACAGCCGCCACCGCTTTATGGTCGGCGGCCGGGCGTCGGGTTTTGTACACATGCATGGGGCGCCCAAGCATCTGCGCACTGGCGATATCTTCCGGCAGCTCCACCACGCTCACACCAGGCTTCTCGGCCTCAGCTAACTTGAAGGCCTTGCGCACCACTTCCGGAATGACCTCTGGGTCGGGAATGGAGCGCGCCCATTTGCTCACCGGCTGCAACATGGCGATGGCGTCCATGTTTTGGTGACTCTCCTTATGCAGCCGTTTAATGGAACCCTGCCCAATAATGGCGACGGTAGGTGCGCGGTCCATATTGGCATCGGCGAGACCAGTGACCAAATTGGTCGCTCCGGGACCCAAGGTGGACAAACACACTCCCGCTTTTCCCGTGAGGCGCCCATACACATCACAGATAAAGGCTGCGGCCTGCTCATGCCTGCAGAGCACGAACTCAATGGATGAGTCCATTAAGCTCAACATCAGGTCGGCATTCTCTTCGCCAGGCACCCCAAAAATGTGGGTGACTCCCTCGTCTTCCAGGCAACGCACGAACAAATCGGAGGCTTTGCAGCGCTCTAGTGCGCATTGATCAGCCTGGGGTTGTAACTTACTCACCGCGCACTCCACTCAACATGGCCAGACCGCCCTCGCGGCCACACTCCTACGCCAATGGCAGCCCCCGCCGAGGCCTGCACAAGGCTACATTTCATCTTGCTAGCGTAGCGCAGCAGATTGAATCACAACCATCTTTTGCACCTGCATTTCGGCCATGGAGTACGGAATACCGCCAAGGCCATAGCCAGATTGCTGCTGCCCCCCAAAGGGCATCCAGTCCACACGGAATGCGGTGTGATCGTTCACCATCACCGCCTGTGCCTTGAGGCTGCGCGCCAAATGCAGGGCCGCATCCACATCCTGGGTACAGACGGCCGCCTGAAAGCTCACCGGCAATTGATTCGCACGGCTGAGGGCTTCGGCATCATCATCTACCGGGTATACACACACCACCGGGCCGAAGACTTCATCGGTCGATACGCGCACCTGATCCGGCGGATTCAACAGCACCGTGGGAGAGTAGCCAGCATAGCCCTGAGCTTGTCCGCCGCATAACAACTGGGCTCCGGCAGCCACAGCCTCGCTCACCCATTCGGCCACGCGATCACGCTCTTCAACGGCAATCAACGGCCCAACCTCGGTGTCGTGCTCGATGGGATCGCCCAGCTTGAGTGCCTGTGCAGCCTGCACCAAGCGCTGAGTCAGTTCTTCAGCGCGAGAACGGGCGACAAAAATGCGTTGCACGGACACGCAGACCTGGCCAGCGTGATAAAAGCTGCCCTTGACCAATCCAGGCAGCACTTTGTCTAAGTCGGCATCCTCACGAACAATCACCGGGGCGACGCCGCCATGTTCGAGTGCGCTACGCACACCCGGGGCTAACTGCTTTTGTAGTTTAAAGCCGACTTTCGCGCTGCCGATAAAGCTAAAAAAGCCCAAACGCGCATCCTCAATCACATCAGCAAATGCCGCGTTACTGTCTGGGAGCAGCGGGGTCACCCAGCCATCCGGAGCACCAGCCTCAGCCAGCAGGGCGCACAACCGCCAACACGACAATGGAGTGCTACGCGCCGGCTTCACAATCACCGGAGCGCCAACGGCGAAGGCCGGCAGCACTTGGTGAGCAATGAGATTGAGGGGATGATTGAAGGCCGACACCGCCAACACCGGCCCGATCGGCTCGGGCAGCGTCAGCGCTAGACGCCCAGCGCTGCTGGGCGACACGTTCATAGGCACCATGTCACCCGCTTGGCTGCGCAGCGTTTCGGTACAAATCCGAGCGCAATCAATGGCCCGCTGCACCTCCACCTGCGAGTCCGTCAGAGGCTTACCCCCTTCCCGTGCAGCCTCTACGGCCAACTCATCCGCCTGTGCTTGCATGAGCTGACCCAGGCGATCGAGTATCTGGATGCGCTCAGGCGTTGGCAGCCAAGCCTCGCGGTCCGTAAAGAGCGCCGCCGCCCTATCCATAGCCTGGGCTAAAGCTTGAGGCGTACTGGTTTCCACAGCCGCAATAACTTGCCCGTCAAAGGGGGCCTTCACCTCTACCTTGCCAGCGGGCTCACTCAAACCAGGAGCTTGAGTCCAAACAGCGGGCCGTAAATTCATGGCTTCGGGCATCCTTGTTAGCTGAAACCTGACACTAAAGAGCCCATGGTAGGCATGCAAGCGCTGGAGGTGATTATTCCAGCCCGCAACGAGGCCCAGGCACTGCCAAACCTCCTGGCCGATCTTCGCGAGCAACGCGATGTGGCCTTGCGAATCTGGGTGGTTGATGGCCAATCCGAGGACAACACCTCCAAGATCGCCCTAGCGCACGGCGCTGAAGTGCTACATAGTGCTCCAGGCCGCGGGCGCCAGCTCAACCGGGGCTGGCGCGCAGCCGCAGGCGCGGCCCTACTGTTTCTGCACGCAGACAGTCGTCTCCCTCAGCCGCAGCTGTTAGCGCAGGCGCTCAGGGCTTGGCAGCAAGCACCAGCCCGTACCGCAGCGCACTTTCAGCTGCGTTTTGTGGATCAACCTCCTGGGTATGAGTGGTTCTTCGCCCGCCTGGAGTCCAAGTCTGGGCTCAACCTGCCGCAAACATTCAATGGAGATCAGGGCTTGCTCATTCGCCGCGACTGGCTGCAACAGCTGGGCGGCTTTGACCAGACACTGCCATTCCTAGAAGACCAAGCCATTGGCGAGGCCATTCGGGCGCAAGGCCAATGGATGACCCTCCCTGGCCAACTCCATACCTCCGCCCGGCGTTTTGTGACCGAGGGCACCGCCGAACGCTACCTGGGCATGCTCATCATCATGTGTGCCCGCCAAGCAGGCTGTACGGATTTTCTGCGCGCTGCGCCGCAGCTCTACCGGCCGCAATCTCAGATCAACAACCGCTTGGATCTGCTCCCTCTACTCAGCGCTGGATTGCAGGCGGCAAAAACACAGCCCGCGTTTTGGGAGCATATGGCGGACTATGCTTGGGACAACATGTGGCAACTTGCCCACAGTCTTGAGCTACTCAGCGGGGGGCGCGTGCCGCTTTTGCCCGCATTTTTGCGCTGGCAGTCGCGCAGTGAACGAGTACAGCGCCTCACCCGTCCGTTGCTAGCGCGCAGCCTGCGCCAAATTTTTGCGCAATGGCTGCCATGGCTACTCAAGCAGCGCGGCTGAAGTCGGCGCGGCGCAAGGGATAACGCGCCAAAAACACCACCGAGAGAGTGAACAGCAGAGCTATCCCGCCAGCGAGCGCCAAGGCCAGAGCGTTGGCGTTGGTAGCGGGCATGGCCTGCTCTACAGCCCCACCAGCGGCGATCGCCGTCGTGGGGTCTGCGCCAATGAGGGCCAGAACCAAGCCGGCCAACAAAGCCCCCAGGCCTGAGGTTGCCTTAATCACAAAAGCCATCACTGCGGCAAACACACCTTCATGCCGCTGGCCATGTTGGCGCTCACTCCAGTCGGCCAAATCCGCGAGCATAGAAGCCACCAAAATCGAGATACTGATGAGGGCCGTGAACAGGATCAGGGTATGCATGAATAACAAGGCAAAGGCCTCCCGGCTGCCTTGAGCGGGAAACCAGCCGAGCAGCTTGAGCCCAACGGCCAAAGGGCCAAAGAGCAAGGCAAACTGACTTAAGCGCAAAGCTAATTGACGCTTATCGGTCGCCGCCGACAGTCCTGGCGCAGCCGCAGCGGCGATGATCACTGCAATGACCATGGATATGGTTAAGCCGCCTAAGGCCTGACTACTCAGCCCCCAAAACCAGGTATTCACATACAAACTCGTGGCATTGATGTAGCCCCAGGCGGCAGCGCTGCATAGCGCCGACCACAGCAGCGGACGAAAAGCCTGCAGGGCCAGCACAGCGCGCACATCCCTCCACAGCAGGGACCATTGCAAAGTGGAGCTGCGCGGTGCCGCTCGTTGTTGCCAACTCCGATAGGTTCCCACGGTGCTAATCACAATGCCACACACCGCTACGGCTGCGGCAAAGCCCACGAAGGGTGGCCAAGCCTGTGGATCCAAGCGCCCATCCGGCATACCTGGCGGTGTTTGGAAATACACCACATAACCGACGATCGCGACTCCCAGCCCGGCTAACCAGCCAAATAAGAATCGCAGCCCCACCACTTCGGTGCGCTCGTCATAGCCCTGACAAAGCTCCGGCAGCATGGCATTACCAGGTACCGCAAACAGCGTCATCCCCTGGCGCGCGAGTATAGAAAAGCCCAATAGCCAGAGAAAAATCCCAAGCTGATTGAGTCCCTGGGGGACCTGAACTAAGGCATATAGCGCCACGACAACCGGCAGCACACTCAGCGCCATGAATGGATGGCGCCGCCCCCAACGACTATTCCAGCGATCGGACAAGGCCCCCATCAAAGGATCGCTGACCGCATCCAGACACAAGGCTAGAAATAGCGCCAAGCCAGCCAAGGCGGGATCCAGACCCACAACACCGTGGTAGTAGAACAAGAGGAAAACGCTAAATAAGGTGTCTTTAGCACCCTCGGCCATAGCGCCCAAACCGTAGGCAACCCGCACAGGCACCGCGAGTGGACTCAGTAAAGGCTGCACGTCTCTCTCCTCTGCAGATTAAATGGTTTAGCGCAGCAACCAGACTTTAGAGCAGCCCTACGCTGCGCGCCGTGTCCTGACCCCAGCGCCATAATTCGCCCAATACCCGTTTGTCCTCCCCTTGGGCTTGTTGGCCCATGACCTGCACCTGGGTCATGAAGTCTTCCAAGCTCAGACCCCCGTGCGGCGCAAATTCGACTTGCTGGCGGGAGAGTCGCTGCCATTCTTCTTGTTCAGCGGCGCTCAGGGTCTCGGCGGCATGTCGCGCCCTAAAGCGAAACAGCAGCTCTTCTAAGCGCGCATCTTGAAAACGACCCGAGAAACTGGCGAGGTCCTCTAAGGGCGTAGCTACAATTTCGTCACTCAGACGGCGGTCCGCTTCAGGAACAAAGCCGTCATAGAGTCGAGCTTCCACGTCGCGGTCAGCATAGTCGGGACGAATAGCTTCGATGGCGCGCACTTTGGCCACAATAATGTCCCAATGGTCGCGGATAGCATCTGCCTTGGCTAAGCAGGCATCCACATCTAAGGCCGCCTGCTGAGCGCTGTGCGCGTCAATCGTCGCCGGGTCCGCCAAAAACGGAGCCCGATTCACCGTCACCCCCTTGAACAAGGGACGCTCCAAGCCCTCTGGCAAGTCCTCGCTACGGCTATAGATCGCTTCTGCCAGCTCTTCAGCCGACCACTCCAGCCATGGCGTTAAAGGACCGCGCAGATCCAAACCCTGCCATTGGTTGGCATTGGTCGCACTGGCCACCACAGGCAGCCACAGAGTCAGGCAGCGATGACGGGCGGGAATTTTGCCGCTGACATGGGCCAAAGGCTGTCCGGGCTCCAGCAAATCCAAGACCTGGCGCTTATTGCGCAAGCTCAAGGCATATTGCGTGAGCTTAGGCTGGGCCTGCTGTAGCAGCTGCGCCAAGGCCAAAGTCGCGGTCACATCCCCAAGGGCATCATGGGCCTTGGGCTGGGGAAGTTGGTTCGCGCGTGCTAAATCCTCCAGCTTCAGGCTGGGCTCGCCATCGGGCTTGGAAGGCCATTGCAGGCCCTGCGGACGCAAAGCAAAGGCGGCACGAACCAAGGTGAGCAAATCCCAGCGGCTGTTCCCATCCCGCCAATGCCAAGCATAAGGGTCCTGAAAATTGCGCCAGCACAAATGCTGCACAAAGGGATCGTCGAACTGGCTAGAGTTGTAGCCCACCACGCAGGTGTTGGGTCCTGCCAGGGCCGCCAATAAAGCCTCACAGAAGCGCCACTCAGGCAAGCCTCTGGCCTGGGCAATTTGCGGTGTGATTCCGGTCACCACACAAGCGCCGGGCTCAGGCAGCGGCCACAGTGAAGGTTGGCAGTACTCCACCTCGGGTTCAGCAGTGGGTTCAAACTGCGCATTGGTTCGCTGTACAGCGAACTGAGCAATACGGTCCCGACCCGGTGTGGTCCCAAAGGTTTCTAAATCGTAAAAACAAAATGCGGCGGTCATTCAGAAGCCTTCGCAACATGGCAGACTGAAGCGGCATCTTAAAGGTGACTGCTGTACCCGGCCATGGACATACATTCCATCCTCGCCCGATCCCGACTATTTCGGGAGATCCACGCTGAGCCCCTAGCGGCCATCGCCGGAGCCGCAAGGCTGATAGAGCTGCCGGGTGGCAGCCAGCTGATGGAAGAAGGTGAACCGGCCGATCACTTGTATGTGGTGGTGAGCGGGCGCCTGCGCTCTTCTTCAAGCAGCGGCCTCATCCACAGAGAGTTCGGCGCTGACGAGTCCATTGGCGATGTGAGCGTGGTTGCCAATCAACCGCGGATGTATACCGTGCATGCGGTGCGCGATAGCGTGCTGCTGGAGCTCCCCGGGCTCAAATTACTCACGGCGCTACAAATGTACCCAGGCGCCCTCTACCTCACATTACGTCGCGTGGTGCGTCGCCAGCAGCAACTGCATCGGCGTCACCATGGTCCTGAGAGTAGCCCGCTCAAAACCATGAGCTTGATGGAGCTGTGGCCAGGGTCCGGCGCCAAGGAATTTGAACGTCGCCTGCTCGAGAGTCTGCGCCGGGAACAAGAGGTGTGCGTCATCGATGCAGCCACCGTTGACGCCGCATTGGGCCCCGGCACCTCAGAAACGCCCTTTGCGGACAGCGCCGAGAATCGGCGCCTGGTGCGCTGGCTGGGGGAACAGGAACGTGCCCACGATATGCTTTTATTCGTGGTGAAACCGCACGCTGCACACCCAGAATGGCAGCGGCGCTGCCTGCGCCAGGCCGACGCTCTATTGCTTGCCGGCGAAGCCCATCAGCCGCGTGTTCGCGACGAGGTCCTGGCCTTACTGGCCGACGCGCCACACCTGTCCACCCGTGAGGTCATTCTCCGACGCAATGGCAATGCGCTGGGTGAGGTGCAGGGTTTAAAGCAGCAACTTCAAGCCCGTGACCACCATTATTGGTGCTCCGGAGACCAAGACACCGTCGACGCCATTGCCCGCCAGCTCATTGGTCGTGCTATCGGCGTGGTGCTGGGTGGCGGTGGCGCGCGGGGCTTCGCGCATATCGGTTTGGCGCGCGCCCTGAGCGAGTTGAATATTCCGGTGGATCTATTTGGCGGCTCCAGTATGGGAGCCTTTATTGCAGCGCTGTGGGCACAGGGCATTACGCCGCGAGAAATGGTCGGCATCTGCCGCGACAATTTCGTGCAGCGCAACTTGATGAACGACTTTGTGCTTCCGCGCGTCTCCCTCATTCGCGGCCAGCGTTTTTACAAAGCCCTACGCGAACTTTTTGGTGACACCTTGATTGAGAGTCTGTGGCACCCCTACTACTGCCTCAGTACCAATCTCACCCAAGGCCATGCCCATGCGCACCGCGAGGGCAGCTTAGCCACCTGGTGTGCGGCCAGCATGTGTATCCCTGGGGTTGCTCCTCCCATCGGCTGGAAGGGCAACTTGCATGCCGATGGGGGCATCGTCAACAACCTGCCCACGGATGTGATGCATGACTGGGGACGAGGCCCCGTGCTGGCCAGCAATGTAGGGACTGAAGGCACTGTGCATTGCCGCGGCGTAGAAGGCCCTGCGGTCGACGTTTTGCACCAATGGGACCTGGAGCAAAAGCGCCCTTCCCTGTTTGAGATTTTGACCCGTACAGCCACCTTGACCAGTGAGTCTGGTCTGGCACAACGACGCGAAATGGCCGATGTGTTCATTCAGATGCCCGTCCCCAAGGTGGGGATGTTTGACTGGGAGCACATCGATGATTTGGTTCGCGTGGGCTACGACCATGCTATGTCGGTGTTGTTGGAGAGCCGAGCCTTATTGCAATCGCCCCAAGCGCGCGGCTTAGCCAAAACCTGACCCGGCGCTCCATAGCCTTAGAGCGGCGATATGCGCTCGAGGCGCTAGGTCGCGCAGCTCCAGTCGCCTACGCCACAGACCTAGGCTTAATACCCTGCTGGCCGCTTATCGAACCATGGCTGGGCCTGTTCCAACTGCCGGGCTAATTGCAACAAGGTGAGGTCATCACCAAAGCGCCCGGTAAACATCATGCCCACAGGCAAGTTGTTAGAGGACCAATGCAAGGGCAAGGATAGCGAAGGCGCACCGCTGGCATTGGCAATGGGCGTGGTCGGAATCCAGTCAAAGATGGGCGCGTAATTTTGAATGAGTAGATCGCGCTGCGTGGCGATTCGGCCCAGCGGCAATACGTTAATGAGGTTGAGCATGACTTTTTCCATGCCCTGGGCTTTGAGTGCCCCGCAAGGGACCGGCGGCATACCCAGCGTACTGGTCAGCAGCACATCATAAGACCGCATGAATTGGGCCATATGCTGGCCGATACGACGCATGGTGGCCACACCCCATTGCAGCTCAGCCGCTGTGAAGGCCTGCCCCAATTTGTACATAGCCCAGTTATGTGGCTCAAAATCAGCCCGGGTGAGCTTGCGCCCTGTACTCCGAGCCGCCGCCTGCATCATGGCACTGGTCTCAGCGGAGGTAATAGTGCCCATGGCGTAGATGAACTCTTCCCGATTCACTCCGGGATCAGCCTCGACAACCTCATGCCCGAGGTCTTGTAACAATTTGGCGGTGTTATGCACCCCTTCAATGCACTCGGGGTCTAGGCCGCGGCCCAGCCAATCAGCCGTGGTGAAGGCGATCCGGAGTTTCTTCACCGGCGAATCTAAGCCCTGCAGGAAACCACCCTGTGGCACCGGCGGCGCGGCATAAGGCGCCCCTTCTTCGGGCGCGCAGGTGGCATCCAACATGGCTGCACTATCGCGGACGCTGCGACTCAGCACATGCTCAATGCTCATGCCAAACCAGTGCTCAGGCACCTCTGGGCCACATGGCGTACGCGCGCGGGTGGGCTTAAGCCCAACGAGGCCACAGCAGGACGCGGGAATCCGAATGGAGCCTCCACCATCTCCGCCATTGGCCATCGGCACAATGCCAGCAGCAACGGCTGCACCTGCGCCCCCTGAAGATCCTCCGGGGGTGTGCTCGGTGTTCCATGGATTGCGCGCACTGCCCAAGTAGTCTGGGTCGGTGATGGGCATGGTGCCGAATTCTGGGGTGTTTGATTTCCCAAAAATCGTCACACCAGCAGCTTTGTAGCGACGCACAAGCTCCGAATCTTGAGCCGGAACGAAATCCCGAAAGTAGCGTGAACCAGACGTACGCACCTCTCCGCCCAGAGCATTGCTCAGATCCTTAAGCAGAAAGGGCACTCCCCGAAAGGGGCCGTCGGGCAAGCCCGCTTTGAGCGCAGCATCTGCCACATGATCGAGGCGGGCCACAATGGCATTGAGCTGAGGGTTGTGCTGTTCAGCGCGTGCTTGCGCCTCGGCCAGCAGTTCCTGCGCGCTGATCTCACCCTTGTGCACCAACTCGGCCAAACCCATTGCATCGTACTGGGTATATTCCGCAAACCGCGCCATGAATCCTCATCTCCTCTATTGATCAGGCGAAACGCCTAGCATCCCCATGCCGCCCTCGACGGCGCTTTGGCCCGGCAGTGTAGCCGGCTTGAACAATGACCGGGGGCTAGGCCAAACCGCAGCGCCCCGTTTGAAACCCCGGCCCCACTTTTGCGTAAGCCATAGCCTCAGCAGCACAGCTGAGGCTCAAAGCGCTCATGCCTAAGGCGTGAATACCGCGTCCACCCCGGTATGGGTGTCGTGGTAGTAGATGGTCGCTTTGCGGAAATGTAGCTCTAACTCCAAACGGGCATAGCTGCCTTCAGCCTCCCAGGCCATGACCAGAGAAGAGTCGTTGCTGTAATGCAAAACGAACTTACCTTCGGCGAAAGCCGGGTGCTGATTGCGAAAGCGCATCAAGGCAATCAGCCTTTGCACCACGGGTTGCTCCAATGCCGTATCAACCTCGGCGAAGTCATAACTATGCCGGTTGATGTCGCGTAGCTCACCGCTGCCCTCCATGCGCGCCCAGTCATTCTGACCGGCTAGCGCCCCTACGTAGTAGACCTGCGGTATGCCAGGGCAAAAAAACTGCACTGCCCTGGCGCATATATAAGCGTCATCATTACGCTTGAGCGCGTCATAGAAGGTGCAGGTGAGCTGATAAATCGCACCCACCGAATGCACGTTGGCAGCCGAGCCACGCAGGATGGGGTCGGCGGAGCGCTCAGACACATTATTGATGGTGGCTTGAATCTTATCGGCCGGCAGCAGGCCTTCGACATCAGGAATACAAATTCCGTCGTGGGTGTCCAGCACGGTGACTTGATTACGCGGACAGATGCGCAGCCAATTCTTCAAGTAACGGCTGTCGGCATCTAACAGCGCGTGCAAAATCAGTGGTGGCAAGGCGAACCCATAAGGCCGCATGCCGCGGGCGCCAATGGCCATTTGATAGGAGTAATGATCGTGCACTTCAGGTAGAACCTCAGCGCCATTCTCCTCAGCCACATCGGCAAACCAGTCCAAAATTTCATAGACCCGCGGCTCCACCAAAAAGCAGCTGGTTCCACGCTCCTTGGTGGTGTAGCCGAAGGCGTCTAGCCGAAACAGCTTCACCCCTCGCGCGCACAGAAACTCCATGTAGCGCTGCATGAGCTCATAGGTTTTCTGCGAGCGGTAATCCAGGTCAATTTGATGTTCGGTGAAAGTGCACCACACACGTGCCTGACTACCGTCGGCAAACTGCACCTCGCGAAAGGGCTCTTTCTCCTTGCGAATGTGAATCTTGGCCAAGTCATCGGCGGTGAAGTCACCAAAGCCATCCACGTCTACAAACAGCGATGCGTACTCTGAGTCGCGGCCTTTGGCCACGAAATCCTGAAACTCCGCCGATGCATCTGAGATGTGATTCAGCGTCAGATCCAGGCAGAGGTCGTAGTCCCGCGCAATGGTTTCGATGTCATCCCAGCTGCCGAAGGCGGGGTCGACCTCCTCATGCGTCAATGGGGAAAAACCACTATCGGCGTTACTGGGATACAGCGGCAGAATGTGGACCCCACCGAAACATCCGGCCATTCTGGTTTCGAGAAAGTGATGCAGGTCAGCGAGGTTGCTGCCGATGCGATCGGGGTAAGCGATGAGCTGAATTTGCGGCTTGAGCACCGGCGAGCTTGGATTGTTCATGGCAGAAATGTGACATAGCCAGCCCCACCTTGCACCCCCCCCTGGCTTGTTCCTCTGACTTGTTCCTCTGCCTGGGGCTGTTAGGGTTGATGGCGCAAATCGCTCGCGATGGAGGACCCACTCGATGATGCTCTGGGACTTAGCCGTTCCGCTGCTCTACTTGGTATTGGTGGCCGGAATTGGCTGGCGTGTGAGCCGCAACACGCAAAGCGACGATGACCTTTTCCTTGCCGGGCGTAGCCTGGGCTGGAGCGTTGTAGGCCTCTCTTTGTTCGCCAGCAACATCTCCAGCACCACGCTCATCGGACTGGCTGGCGCCGCCTATAACCGCGGCATTGCGGTCGCCGCTTATGAGTGGATGGCGGCACTGGCCTTGGTCTTTGCGGCTATCGTTTTGCTGCCTTTGTATTTGCGCAACCGCATCCAAACTCTGCCGGACTACATTGAGCAACGCTTTGATCGGCGGGCCCGTCGCTACGTCTCCGGCGTCATGATTTTTCTCTCCATTGTGGTCGACACAGCTGGCAGCCTGTATGCCGGAGCGCTGGTCCTGCAGGTTTTCGTGCCAGAACTTCCGCTCTGGCCCACCCTGATTGGGCTGGGCCTGTTCGCGGGTTTGTACACCAGCGCCGGCGGTCTCAAAGCCGTCATGCTCACCGATGCCATCCAGGCGCTGATCCTACTCGCGGGCTCCATCGCAATTACGGTCGTGTGCTTCCAAGCCTTTGATTGGTCTTGGTTGGCCGTACTCAAGGCCACGCCCCCCGACCATCTGCACATGATTCGCCCGGCCAGTGATGATGATCTACCGTGGCCAGGCCTGATCCTGGGCTTACCCGTCATGGGGCTGTACTACTGGACCACCAACCAATACATTTCCCAACGCTTTTTGGCTGCAAAAAATCTCAGCGAGGCTCGGCGGGGTGCGCTTTTTGCCGCTGCACTGAAGTTATTGCCCTTATTCATCATGGTGCTGCCTGGAGCCATGGCGGTGTCCTTGTTCCCGGGCCTAGAGCGTGGCGATGAGGTCTTTCCCACCCTGGTCAAGGAGCTGCTGCCCGTAGGCTTACGCGGCCTGGTTCTCGCGGGGTTGATTGCCGCCATCATGAGCACCATCGACTCGGCCCTGAATGCCGCATCGGCCCTCACCTTGTATGACTTGGTGGGCCTGGAAGATCGCCAGTTATCCCAGCGCAAGCGTCTTGCGATCGCCAGGGCGACAACCCTGGGTTTCATGTTGCTGGCGATAGGCTGGGCGCCAATCATTCGCCAATTCCCAGGGCTATTTGCCTACTTGCAACAAGTCTTTGCTTATGCGGTTCCGCCAGTGGCGGTGGTGTTCATTGGTGGAGCACTGTGGGCACGCGCCCATCCCAAAGCCGCCTGGGTCACCTTACTCGGTGGCCATGCCCTGGGATTGTGCCTCTTCGGCTTGGGGCGTAGCGAACACTGGCCCTTGCATTTCACCGTTGATGCCGGGCTGCTGGCCATTGTCAGCAGCCTCCTTTTGGTGATGAGCAGTCAGTGGTATCAACGGCATGCGCCTGCAGCCCCACCCAAGAGGTCGGTCCTCTTTCGCCTGGAAGACGCCGCTGCCGACCCTCGCCTTGCCTGGTATCGGGACTATCGAGCTGGGACGGTGGCCGTGGTCGGGCTGGTAGGGCTCATCGTGTGGGGATTTTGGTAAGACCAACGGGGATGGATGAGGCCCTAAGCATCCGCCTGCGCAAACAGGCGCTCACGCGCATTGCTTACGATAGCCGAGAGCAAAGGCCGCTCACTAATCGGTGTGGTCGTGATCAAGAAATACTGGGCTTGCAGATCTTCGGTGTGCCCTAACACTTCCACACCGTATTGGTGCACCACCTCAGCCTCGGCCGCGGTTGGCGCAATAAAAACCCCGGCTCCCGATTGGCCCAAGGCTTTGATGAGAGCACTGTCGTCGCACTCCCCAGCCAGATGGTAGTTCACGCCATGTTCACGCAGCCAATTTTCCAGGGCTGTACGCAGGGCGGTATGTCGCCTTGGCAGCAAAAAACGTGAGCCATTGAGGTTCTCGGGAAAAGCCTTGTGTGCAGCCGGCGCCACTCCTTCGGCCGCAAAAAAACTCACCGGACTACTGCCCAGCTCTTGCGTGTACAGGCGTAGGTTCGCACCCAAGGGGGCCGGCAAATCTGAAATCACGCAGTCCAGACCCTGTTGGGCCATGCGCGCGACTAAGTCGGTCAACTTGCCCTCGCGGCAGAGTAAGCGAGGAGCAGGATCTGCCTTGAGCAGGGGCTGCATGAGGAGTGCGGAAATGGACTTAGGCACCACATCGACAATACCCACGCGCATTTGGCGCAGTTCTACGCCGCCCTCGACCAGCACTGCGGCTAATTCCCGACTCAGGTCAAAAATGGTGTCGGCGTACTGCAAGGCGGTATTGCCCGCAGAGGTCAAGCGTAAACTGCGCCCCTGCCTCTCAAAGAGCTCGCACTGCAAGCGTTGCTCCAGCTCCCGAATCTGGGCACTGATGGTTTGCGGAGTTACAAATAAGCGCTCACTCGCCCGTGTAATTGAGCCCTCGCGTGCAACCACCCAGAAATAATGCAGGTGTTTGAGGTTCAACTCGCGCATAAACTTGCAGTTTTGGTTGATCTAACACCACTATATCACCAGTTTTTTCGAAGAAAGGCCAGAGGCCGCAGCCCGCTTCGGCCCACCACACATGCTTCTGGATAACTTTCTCAGCGCTCCCATTTTGTTTTTTGCCTTGGGGCTGGGCGCACGGCTGATTGGCAGCCCTTTGTATATTCCGCGTGCGCCTGCAACCTTGCTCTCGCAAGTTCTGCTCATTGCCATTGGCATTAAAGGCGGCTTGTCCATGGCCAGCCATGGTCTGCCCGCAAATGTCGGCTGGCTGCTCGTCTGCGGCCTGATCTTCAGCCTCAGTACGCCCTGGCTGGGCTCATGGGTGCTGAGGTACTGCAGCGGGCTCAATAACGCCGATGCCGCCGCCATTGCCACTCATTACGGCTCGGTCAGTGTGGTCACGTTTATGGCAGCCCTGAACTATTTCCATGTGCGCCAAGTCGAGTACAGCGGCCATATGGTGGCCTTATTGCTCGTGATGGAGATTCCAGCCTTGTTCACTGGCATTTGGTTAGCAGGCCGCAGCCTGGGGCGCCCGCAGCCGTCCTCATGGTGGCATTGGCTGCATGATGTGCTGGCCAACCCCAGCATCGTATTACTGTTAGGCGGCCTACTCATCGGCTTACTGGCCCGCGGCGACTCCGCTGGCATGTTAGAGCAAGCCTTCATCGCACCGTTCTACGGTTTGCTTTGCGTGTTTTTGTTAGACATGGGCTTACAAGCCGGGGACAGCCAACCAGAGTGGCGTGTGCATGGATGGGTATTACCGCTGTTCGCGATCATTTTTCCCCTCTTTTGCGCGGTTAGCGCTATCCTGTGCGGTTTTCTGCTGGGATTGGATGCGTCTGACGCCGCCTTGTTAGCCGTTCTGACCGCCAGCGCTTCGTACATTGTGGTTCCCGCTGGCCTGCGCATGGCCATACCCAACGCCAACGTGGCGCTGGGAACAACCCTGGCGCTCAGCGTGACCTTTCCATTCAATATTATTGTCGGAATACCTTTGTATTTTGGCTTCGCGCAGTGGGTCCTCGGCCCCGGAGATTTTGCATGACCGACTCCTCCCCATCGCCGATCGTTGGCCTTGTGATGGGCAGCCGCTCGGACTGGCCTGTGATGGAACATGCCGCAGATATCCTGCGCAAGTTCGATCTGCCTTTTGAGGCCCGCGTTGTTTCCGCACACCGCACGCCGCAAAAACTCCATCAATATGGCGAGAGCGCGCGGGACCGTGGCCTGAAGGTCATTATTGCGGGTGCAGGTGGTGCAGCCCACCTACCCGGAATGCTTGCTGCCGTGACCCCCCTCCCGGTCTTCGGCGTACCCGTGGCCCACGAAAAATCGATGTTGCGGGGCATCGACGCCCTGTTATCTATCGTGCAAATGCCCAAAGGCGTTCCCGTGCCCACCTTTGCCATCGGTAAAGCCGGCGCAGCCAATGCGGCTTTGAGTGCGGTGGCCGTTCTGGCCCTAGAGAATGCTGACTTAGCAAAACGCCTAGACGCCTTCCGCAGCCGCCAAACAGCTGCCATCGAAGCCAACGACATCTTGCCATGAGTACCACATTGGGAATTTTGGGTGGCGGTCAACTCGCGATGTTGATGTGCCATTCAGCACAGGAACTAGGAATTGACACTGCCGTACTCAGTGCCGACCCCAATGCTCCGGCGCGCAGCGCATGTACCCACTTTGTTCAGGGCTCGTTTGGGGATAACGCCAGCTTAAATCGCCTGGCCGAACTCAGCCAGGTGGTCACCCTGGATACTGAACACGTACCTGATGCCACACTGGTGTATTTGGCCCAACGCACGGAGGTGCAGCCCGGGCCTGAGCTGATGCGCCAGCTCAGTGATCGCCTAACTCAACGGGCCTTCTTACGCCGAGTGGGCGCGCCTCAACCCGAGTTTTGGTCTATAGATTCCCGCAGCGCCTTGGAGCAAGCGCAAGCCGAAGCGCAATTCCCGGCCGTACTCAAGCTCCGTAAAGGCGGCTATGACGGCAAAGGTCAGCGCAAGGTGCGTTGTGCAGAAGAGTTGGTTGAAGCCTGGGATGAGCTTGGCCAAATGCCCTGTGTGATGGAGCGCTGGATTATCGACGTACAGGAGTTTTCCGTCGTTGGCGCTCGTGGCAGCGAGGGGCAAATGCGCCTGTATCCCCCCATCGACAACGTACACATCGCGGGACAGCTGCATATTTCTCGCTGGCCCGCCCCAATCTCGGCCGCTGCCCGCGAGCGCGGCGAGGAAATTTGGCGACGTATCGCCAGCCAATGGGACGGCCGCGGGGTGATTGCCGTGGAGTTTTTTCTCGCTCCCGACGGCCAGGTGCTGGTGAATGAAATTGCCCCTCGCGTACACAACAGCGGCCACCTGACCTCGCGTGGAGCCAACTGCTCCCAGTTTGAACTCCATGTTCGAGCCACAATGGAGCTCCCCTTACCCCAGCTCGATGTTCGCGATTGCGGCATGCTCAATTTATATCCCGAGCATGGCATTAATGACCCAGCGACCGCGCAGGCTATGCAAGCCCGTTACGGCGGCGAAATCATCCTTTACGGTAAAGCGCCACGGCGGGCAAGAAAAATGGGCCACTGGCTGCTAGATGTCGCGGACATTGATGCGGCGCGCCAGATATTGCTGGACCAAGCGCAAGCCGCACCCGAGGAATTCCGCCGCTAGTATCAGTGCCGAACCCGCGGGCCGCTGCGAGTTATGCGCCCGCGCTCACAGTACGGGCCTAAGCCGCCGCACCCTTGCTCTGCCCAACCGCAGAGCTGTCCACCCCAAAGCGCTCTAGTAAGCGCCGGGTCCACGCCGCCAAATCATGGGTACGGATACCTCTATGCATGGCTTGCATATGCTCGCGGGCCTGCTCATCACCCATGGCCAAGGCCTCATCAATGGCGGAATCCATGCTCCGCGCCGAGTAAGGGTGCGTAAGAATGGCATCGGACAGCTCCACGGCTGCGCCCGTGAACTCCGACAGAATCAACCGGCCAGGTTCACCCTGTTTGGCGGCCACATACTCCTTCACCACGAGGTTTAACCCATCCCTCAAGGGAGTAATCCAGCACACATCCGCAGCCATATACCAGCTCATGAGCTCGCTGAATTGCAAGGGCGTAGAAAATAACACCACCGGCACCCAGCCCAGCTGAGAATACTTACCGTTGATGGAGCCAACCTTCTGTTCGATTTCAGCCTGAATCTGGTCGTATACCGCCATGCCTTTGGCCGGGGCAACGCAAACCACATAGAGTTTGATTTTGTTGATCAGATCCGGACGCCGCTGCAGCAAGCGCTCGTAGCATTGCAGCATTTCCAGCGTGCCCTTGGTGTAGTCCACGCGGCTCACCGCAAACAGCATGGTGTCCACCCGGATTTGTTCCCGGATGTCTGCTGCGCGGGCCCTCGCCTCTGGCGCGTTGACGGTAGCCTCAATTTGATCCACGTTCACGCCCAGAGGCACGGAATCCACGGCGATTTTTCGCCCCTCCCACTCCAGCTCGGTCACGCACCATGATTCCTGCAGGGCCCACCCTTCAGGCCGAAGCCGCTCAGACACAGGCTCCCTGCGAGTTGCACGCGCCCCACCGAAAGCACGTGCGACACCGGCGAAGTTCTCTGCATAGCGCGGGATGTGGAATCCAACCCGATCGCAAGACAACAAAGATTCGGTGATCTCCGTCCGCCACGGCAGCACCCCGAACACATCGGAGCTGGGAAACGGGGTGTGGTGAAAGAACGCGATTTTCAGATCCGGACGCATGTCTCGGATCATCTTGGGCACCAACCAGAGGTTGTAGTCGTGCACCCAAATCCATGCTCCTTCTTCCGCCACTTCGCAAGTCGCCTTGGCAAAAATGCGGTTGACCTCGCGGAAGGTGTCCCAATCTGCCGCATCGTAGTCAAACATATTGGGAAAGGTGTGCAGCACCGGCCATAACGAAGCTTTAGACGTCACCTTATAAAAGGAGTGCACCTGCTCCGGCGTCAGGCCCACCTGCGACACATGATAGTGCTCACCGGCGTAGGCCACCTCACGTTCGCTCACGACTCCGCCAGCTTGGTCTTCGGAGACTTCGGTCCAGGCCACCCAGGTCCCCTTATCGAAATACTGGAAGAATCCACGCAGGGTGGGAACGATCCCATTAGGGCTGCGGTGGCTGCGCACCACGGTTTTGCCGTCAACAATCTGCTCTTCAAAAGGCTGACGGTGATAAACGACGACGAGGCTAGAACTCATGCGTTTAACTCCACCCCAAAGTGCTCCAAGGCCTCCACGATTCCGTCGCAGCCCTCGCCTCGGGCGTGAAAGATGGTGTCACTGGGCTGTAGGCGCTGTTTCAATCCCTCTTCGGCATTGCCCACCATGACCGCTGGGCAACCCGACTCCAGGAGGGCCAAATCGTTCAAAGTGTCACCGGCAGCGAGCGCCTGGTGGGGCTGATAGTCATGTTGCTCTAACCAGCGGCGTAGCGTCACGCCCTTGTTGATTCCCGGTGGTAGCACGTCAAAAAAGACGTTGGCTGACACCAGCGGGGTGAGACCTAACTCCCGCACTTTGGCGGCAGGAGTATCCAGGTCGGTGCCCGGCTCAAAGGTGTAAGACACCCGGCGTGGACCAAAATCATCCTGCAGGCGCAGGCCTGGATGCCCATCGAGCAGCTCCAAAATAGCCTGGGTCTGATCTTTCCAAACAGCTTCCACCGCCTCTTGAGCTGGCCCTGGCAAACGCTGGCCGCGGCCGCAGGCCACGGTGGTGCCCACATCGCAAATCATGCCATCAGGTTCGGGCAGCCTGCCCTCACGAATCAGGCCTTGTACGCTGTTGACTGATCGGCCGGTCACATACAGCAGACGTCGATCTGGCGCGGCCAGGAAATGATCGATGAGACGGGCGCGCGCCGTCTCACTACCACCAAGAAAGGTGCCATCGAGGTCGGTTGCCAGAATGTGCATGAAACTCCAGGGGACAAATGACTTCGCGCGTGTTGCAGCGCATAAAAACACCGTACACGATGTTTTTTAGCCATGCAAAGAAGAAGCCAAAGTTGAAGGCCCAGCCCGAACCCACGACCGCAATGTTGCGTAGTTGGGCTCAAGCCCCGTGCCCTACTGGATTACCAAGCCTGCTGCAAAGTTGAGGCGCTGGGCTAGTATTGCTTAGAGATTAGACCAACCGCCGCTAAGCCATGATTGACTCATTCGGCGCTACGGCTAGAGGAGCCTAAAAAAACAGCTCTAGCTGCAGGCGCAGACTATCGAGATCATCCAAGAAGTCGGTGACTGCGGCCTCACCACGCGGCTGGAAGCCGCGAGTTTCGATGGTCGCCAGCAAACGCCCGTTGAGACGGCGACTGGCTTCTAAGGACCAAAACCACGAGCCATCATTGCGGTCAACTATCACTCCGCCGAGTATCTGAGTGCCGGCAATGTCATTTCCTAGAACCCGCGTGCCGACGAATATGTCGTCGTCAAACAGGTTGAAAAATACGTCTGGGTCGCGATCGTCGTACAGATATTCGGCGAGGAGGCCAATATCCAACAGCCCATCCCAAAACACCCCCAAGCTGTATTCCACCCCGCCTGCAAAGGCGATTTGGTCTTCAGAGCGCTGTTCGCGCCAGCGCCCTTCCAACTTCCATGCGGCGGCGCCCCGAACCCACTGCGCCTCTAGGCCGACTTGCTGAATTTGATCATAGCGCGGGATCAACACCACATCGGCCAGGGCCTCTTCAATGAACTCCTCTTCCAGCTCGTCTTGGGAAGGACCTAGGTCGAATAAGGCTGCGGTATTGATGAGCACAGCGGTCAATGGATCAACGTCGGGGGGAGCAAAAGCTTCACTGAGGTCACAGTTCGCTTGATTCTCGGTGCCAGGACGGCCGCTGCCTTGGGCCGCGCAGGGCTGCAGCACGGGTTCCCGGTTCGTGCCCTGGAAATAGGACAGTCGCGCCTCAAGTCCGCCCCAGCGCTGCCCATAACGCAGGGCGTAATCAACATGCTGTTGTTCGCGGCTGGACTCGAAACGACGTTCCTCCTCGCGAATCGCGAAAGGCGCCAGCTCCCGAAACACCGGCGAGAACTCACGCTCGCGAAAGCGCGGTAAGACGAACACCCCCAAATTCCCCGGACCCAACCGCGTGCTCGCGGCCAACCAAGGCTGGCCGAGCTTGTCCTCGCCATCAATGTCTTCCAGAGCATCGTCCTGGTTGATGATGTCGACCAGATGCACAGACTCGGTGACGCCCCAAAAAGCCCGCCCGATGCCCATGCGCCACTCCAAATGGCGGTTGGCAAAGATGTATCCGAACTCACGTATATCCACGTGTTTACGGCCTTCTTCAACGCCCTCGCCGTAGCGGCCGAACAAAACCACGTCCAAGTTATAGGTGGTTCCTCCGCGCTCCCTGGCATAAGGCCGAGCTTCTAGAGTCAATGCCGCAGAAGGCCGCAACACCGGGCTGAGGCCGGAGTACTGGTTGAGCTGGCCTTCGAGCTTGAGGTCCACGGCGGCGGCCTGGCTGCTCAGCAGCCCCAGCAGCACAACCATCCATGGTTTCGTCAGTGTGTGTTGCATTGCAGCATTATACGGAAGTCCACCCGCTCTCAGGCTATCGACCTCCGTGCAATGTCCATCATGCATAGCGCGCCAAGGGCCAATCATGACGCTCGCCTGTGTGGAGGGCGACGCGCTTACTGACCGCAAACGGCCAGACTGCTAGCATTCCCTCATGTTTTCTTTCCTCAGAGCGAAAAAAATGCCTTCAGCCAGTGCACGCCACATTTTGGTGGCCTCCGAAGAACAGTGCCAACAACTCAAAGATGAAATTGCCAACGGTGCGGACTTCGCAGCAGTCGCCCAGCAGCACTCCACCTGCCCCTCAGGAAAAAGCGGCGGCGATTTGGGCCAGTTTCGTCAGGGCATGATGGTGCCCGAATTCGATGAAGTGGTATTCAGAGATGCCCTGCACACCGTCCACGGGCCCATCAAAACTCAGTTTGGCTACCACCTGCTGGAAATCACCGAGCGTAGTGACGCTTAAAGAAGGCGTCATCAAAGCTTTGCTTCCCGACGGTTAGCCCATGAGTCTCTCGATCAGCGAGCAAGAGCAGCGCCTAGTGGATTTGGAGAGCCGCTTGGCCTTTGCCGACGACACCGTGCGCAGCCTGAATGAGATCGTGGCCAAGCAACAGCTCAGCCTGGATGCGTTGGTCAAACAGGTACAGCAGCTACACCGGCAAATTGAAGGCCTGCGGACTGAAGTGGCAGCCACCGGCAGTAACGACGACGAGCGCCCACCCCATTATTAAACGGGCTGGTCATCAGCCCTCGCTATGCGAGGGCTGAGTCGTGGTCGTTACTGAATGAAGCTGGGCTTCCAAAGCGGCCACCCTTTCTTCCAGCGCGGCCACGCGAGCCTTTAAGGTGTCGTCCTCGTTATGTGGCATGCGCGCCACGCGCACCGCTGACTGAGCCTGTTCCTGCGCGTGCTCTGCGCCGCAGAGCAAATGCACCCAGCGTGGCTCTTTTTGCCCAGCCGCCCGCTCCAGACGCATCACCAGGGGTTGAGCACGATCCGCCAAATCGTCTAGAGCCTCACTCATGGAAGCGCTGTCGGTGGGGCCGCCGAGGGGCTGGGCATGTCGTTGCAGCTCACTTTGGGTTTGTGGCCCACGCAGCACCAGCGCCGTGAGCACGGCTTGGGTGGGCTTTTTCAGCAGCAGCTGACTACGCATCTGTTGCCGCCAGCGCGGCACGCGCCCGCCGTCTTCTTCACGATCGACCCAGTTGCGCTCCAACAAGGCATTGAGTGCCCGCCCTGTCTCTCCCTGCGTGAGTTGCATCACTGGATGCCGGGCAGACTTCTGGTTACACCCCTGGGTGATCGCATTCACCGTCATGGGGTAATACTGCGGCGTGGTCTGCGATTTCTCCACCAATACGGCAATGACTCTTGCCTCTTCTCCGCTGAGATCCCACTCGCTCATGAGCGCACTCTTGAAAAATGAACCGAGCGCAGAGTCTACCCCGCATGAGCAAATGAATCGGTCATCTCTGTGGCCGCGCGGTCCCAATAGGATTGCAGTAACCAATGGCGGTCCTGCCCCCAGCTTACCCACTCACCCATTTTGTAGCTGGGTACGCCCCATAACCCAGCAGCGAATAAGTCCTGTTGATTTTTCTCTGCGTAGTCGATGTCTAGCGGCGGAGTCAACATGGCACGGGCCCGTGACCACGACATCCCGGCTTGTTCGACCGCATAGCGCAGCCCCGCATCTGTGGCCAGATCTATGCCCTCACCCCAGCAAGCCCGGCCAGCCGCACACAAAAAGGCCAGCTGTTGACCCACGCCCTCGGCGAGTGGGAACACCGCCAGGCAGCGCCGCACTCCACTGCCCACGGGGTCCACGATACGGCCAAAGGGCACTCCAGAGGCATCTGCCAAGCGCTGGGCATCACGCACAATGTAGAGACGTTTCGCCTGCGGCACTGGTAAACCCCGCATTACCATCGGCAACACCGGCCGTACATTGAGATACTTGTGATACTGCGGTTTGGCGGCCCAATCCATCGCCGCCAAGTAGGAATAAGGGCTACGAAAACTAAACCAGAAATCACAGGAGTGATTGACGGAATCCTCAGGCCACGTCGCCAATGCCGGATGGCGAGTCACTAAGGACTCCGAGCCGCTGAGCACACCCTGCGCACGCAATCGCTGCTCTAAAAACCCCAAACGATCCAGCGCCCAAAACCATTCACCGTTGAATTGCCACATGGCGGGCAAATAATGACCAAGTCGCTCTCGACGCTTGGCATTGGCGGCCAGTTGTCGCTCCGTCGCGGCCAGATCCAAAGCCGCAAACGGTCGGGCCGCAGCGGTTATGTCCTCGGCGCGGAACAAGGCGCCGGCACAAATTGCCTCCCGACGCACAAAGTCATCCACATTCCGAGCACCTAATAAGGTGCGCGCGGCGCGTAAACAATCATCCGGGCAGGGCGGCTCTAGGCCTGGCATGTGCAGCCCGTAGGCGGGGGCAATCTGGGCCGCATCCTGGCGCGCGAAGAGGCGCTGCTTTTCGGCTTCCGGATAGCAGTCAGAAGCCGGCTCCGGCACGACGTAGACTTGAACCGGAATGTGCAGCCGGCGTTGCAGCTCGCTAAGTAGCTGGGCACAGAGATGGGAGTGCGGGTCGCCGGGCTGGTAGTACAGCTCCAGTACGCGGCCGGAACCGCCGCGTTGGCGCATCAATGGCCCGCTCCCCCGCGTGAGCAAAGGAGTGAGATAGGAACGAAAGCGTCGGCGTGGTGCTGACAACGTCGAATTTCCCGTGTGGTCCCGCGCCAAGAGTGCCCGCTTCCGGCTTCTGTCGCAATGCAACATGGTCATCGATGTCGCTGTCTGAGCACGTACAATGCCGCGCCGGCGGCCATGCCGAAGGTTTGGCGCCGGGGTGATGGCTTTGTCATTAATCAGACCACGCGTGGAGGATGGGATGGATTGGCGCAAACGGTTACACACCTGGGTGGAATCGCCGGGTATTCAAACAGGCATCGTCGGCCTGATTTTGCTCAATGCCCTGACCTTGGGCCTGGGCACAGCGCCACAGTTAATGGCAGACATTGGCGTCTGGGTGCGCCCCATCGACTTGATCATTCTGCTTCTGTTTAGCGCGGAGATCAGCGTCAAGCTGCTCGCACTAGGACGTCGGTTTTGGTCCGACCCATGGAATGTCTTCGATTTCATTGTTGTTGCCATAGCGTGGGTACCCGCAAGTGGCCCCATTGCTGTACTGCGCGTGCTGCGTTTACTGCGCTTGGTACGAATGGTGCCCAAACTGCGCTACATCGTCGAAGCGCTGCTGCATGCGATTCCCGGCATCGTTTCCATTGCCGGATTGCTGCTACTGGTGTTCTATGTATTTGCCATCATCGCCACCAGCCTGTTCGGGCATAGCCACCCCCAATGGTTTGGTAGCCTGGGCGCTTCCATGTATAGCTTGTTTCAGGTGATGACCCTGGAGAGCTGGTCAATGGGGATTGCCAGGCCCGTGATGCAAACGCATCCCTGGGCGTGGGCCTTTTTCATCCCCTTCATTTTGGTCTCCACATTTACTGTCTTGAACCTGTTCATCGCCATCATGGTGGATGCAATGCAAAGCATCGAAGAGCAGCAGCTGGCGCGCACCGAGGCGCACCTGAACACCGCCAGGCGCGCCGACCAGCAACAACTTCACGCCGACCTTGCCGCGTTGAGCGAGCAAATGGACCAGATGCAACAACGTCTGCAGCGCTTACAGGAACAATTGCAGCCACCGCAAAGCAAACCATAAGTCGCCCCTGAGTTCAGGAGCCACCTTGGCGCCTAATGGCTGGGATCGTGCCGCTGCAGCAGCAGCTCTACAGCAGCCCCCTGAGGCAGCGCGCCATATTGCATGCGGCGGGCATCGCCCAGGCGCGCTTCACAGAAAGCATCGGCAATGGCATTGGGCGCCGACTGCTGCAGTAAAGCGGCTTGTAGGCCCAAGGCCATGTCCTCGACCAAGCTACGCGCTTGCCATTGCAGGCTATGGCTGTCCGCCTGTGCAAGGCTCACCCAATGGCGATCTAAGTGTTGCAGATGGGTATCCAGTGCGGCATGTGCGCCGCGTGCGCGCTGCAGCTCTTGCCGAAATACCTCGAGGACCTGCGGATCCTTGGCCAGCGCTCGTAATACATCCAAGCACTGCACATTGCCGCTGCCCTCCCAGATGGGGTTGATCACCGACTCGCGGAATAGGCGTGGGAAAATAGAGTTCTCCATCACACCGCTGCCACCGATGCATTCCATGATTTCGTAGGCATGCTGCGGCCCGCGTTTACACACCCAATATTTACCAACCGCCGTCGCTAAACGGAACAGCTTGGTCTCCTGCTCGTCTCCCGCTTGGCGGGCATCCAAGGCCCTTCCCAAGCGCAAGCTCATGGCCAGCGCAGCCTCATACTCCAAAGCGAGATCAGCCAGCACGTTTTGCATCAACGGCTGCTCGGTGAGCAGGGCTCCAAAAGCCGAGCGCTGCTGGCAATGATGAATGGCCTGAGCCACGCCCATCCGCATCTGGCCCGCTGAGCCCAGCATGCAATCGAAACGAGTGAGGCCCACCATTTCAATAATTGCTGGAACACCGCGCCCCTCCTCGCCAATCAGCCAGGCCTGGGCACCGCGAAATTCAACCTCGCTGGAGGCATTGGAGCGATTGCCCATCTTGTCCTTCAAGCGCACGACCTGCATGGCGTTTTTGCTGCCATCGGGCAGCCATCGCGGCAAGGCAAAACAGCTCAAACCACCGGGCGCCTGGGCTAATACCAAAAACACATCACACATCGGCGCCGACAAAAACCATTTATGCCCAGTAATGCTGTAGAGCTGCCCAGGTCCAGCAGCCCCCGTGGGCTGAGCCACGGTGGTGTTGGCTCGCACATCCGAGCCGCCTTGCTTTTCGGTCATGCCCATGCCTACGGTCAAGGCCCGCTTTTGGGTATAGGGCACATTGTCAGGCTGGTAGCCGGGAGTGAGCACCTTGTCCAAAAAAAGCCCAGCCACCTCGGGCTGCATTTGCAAGGTGGGCACGCTGGCAAAAGTCATAGTCACAGGACAGCCATGGCCGGCTTCAACCTGCGCCTGCATACTCACCATGGCCGCACGGGCCACATGCGCTCCGGGCCGTGGCTGCAGCCAAGGCTGGCTATGCAGGCCATTCTCCAGCGCTAGGCGCATGAGCTCGTGATAGGCGGGGTGGTAGCGCACGGCATCTACGCGCCGCCCGAAGCGGTCATGCGTATCGAGCTCGGGTGGGTAACGGTTCGCCAGATGCCCCCATTCCAAAACCTGAGATTCGCCCAAACACTCGCCATGCGCGCGCACTTGGTTTTGCGCCCAGCCGGCTCCTTCGCGCTCCAATCCGTCCACCATGGCGGCGTCGGAATCAAAAACGTTCCAATCAGTCAGCTCGGTACCCACGTTGAACAGAGGATGGGTTTCGCCGGCTCCGGCTAGCGGTGGGTTTTGTGCTGTCATTTTGCTTGGGATGTACTGCATTCCAGCTTGCAGTTTATTACATTAGTACTTCGCATTCACAATTTTAAGTAATGACCAAGCCAGCCGACCCTCTCGTCGTTTGCGTCCGACACGGTCGGGTTCTCGAAGTTCGTATTCAACGACCGCAAGTGCGTAACTGCGTCAATCGACCTACAGCTGACGCCCTCCTGGACGCATTTACTGATTTCGACCAAGACCCTGAGCTGGATGTCGCCATCCTGCATGGGGCCGGAGGTCACTTTTGTGCAGGGGCGGATCTCAAAGCCGTTGCCAGCGGCAAGCCTGAATTGGCCAACAGAATTGACCGTGATGGCCCCGGCCCCATGGGGCCGACCCGGATGCAATGCGCTAAGCCAGTCATCGCGGCCATCAGCGGTTATTGCGTTGCCGGTGGTTTGGAGCTGGCCTGCTGGTGTGACCTACGCGTTGCCGATGACAGCGCCATCTTTGGGGTGTTCTGCCGCCGCTTTGGGGTACCACTCATCGACGGTGGTAGCGTTCGCCTACCCAGACTGATTGGCCAAAGTCGAGCCCTAGACATGATCCTAACGGGCCGCCCCGTGGCCATAGAGGAGGCGAGCCAAATGGGCTTGGTCAACCGTCGCTGCGCTGCAGGCCAGAGCTTCGACACGGCCATGGAGCTCGCTGAGCAGCTCATGGCCTTTCCCCAAACCTGCTTACGTGGCGACCTACGCAGTGCTCGCCAGCAATGGTCCTTGAACGAGGAACAGGCCATGCGCCAAGAGTTTGAGTATGGCCTGAATACGCTAGGTTCCGGAGAAACCCTCGCAGGCGCAACACGCTTTAAAGAAGGCCAGGGGCGCCATGGTGACTTCGATCCCCCCCAACTCACTCTAAAGTGAGGGGCTAGCGGAACAAAGCTTGCTGGGCATAGCCATGCAGACGTTTTTAGCATGGCTCCAGCCCGGCATCGCCGCAGCATCCTTCAAGGCGCTGCTCTTTCATGCGCGGGGCGAGCACAGAGCCAAGGGCAGACAGCAACCATGACCGGTTTAGGCTGGTTGCTGAGCGCCATGCTCGGTGGAATGGGTTTGGGGCTGCTTTTCGGCCGCCGCAGGCTGCCTGAGCGGGGCAGCCAAAAGCGTCACCACACTGCCATTGAGCCGCAGCCCATCGGTTCGAGTCTGGACCCGCTGACAGGCCTGGCGAATCGCCAAGACTTTCTTGCCCAGCTTCGCCAAGCGGTGAGCGAATATCAGCCGGACCAGACTGAGGTCGTCCTGCTGATTTTGGACTTGGACCGCTTTCAACGCATCAACAATAGCTTGGGGCAGCAGGGCGGCGATGCTCTGCTCTGCAGCCTTGCCCAGCGCCTGCTCCAGAAATATCCTCAGCCGCATTGTGTAGGGCGTTTGGGCTCAGATGACTTTGCGATTCTTCTGCGCTCTACTCCGCAAGACCATGACACCGGCATGGCCGCGGCTTTGGAGGACTTGAGCCTTGTGCTGCAGCAACCCTTTGAGGTTGCCGGAGAAACCATCATTCTTGGAGCCAGCCTCGGGGCTAGCAGCTACCCGACCAGGGCGCGCACCGTGGATGAGCTCCTGCATCAAGCGGCTCTGGCCATGCAGCAATCCAAGGCGCAGTCCTGGCGTCGGCGAACCCAAGCGCAGCCCGGAACAGCCTTGGCCGAACGGGATGCGCTCCATATTGAAGCCGCCCTCCGCGAGGCTTTGCTTAAGGAAGAGCTGTGGCTGAGCTACCAGCCCCAGATCGATCTCAAAACCGGCCGCCTCTGCGGCTGCGAAGCTTTACTGCGCTGGCATAACCCCCAGCTGGGAGAGGTTCCGCCCAGTGTCTTCATTCCACTCGCCGAGTCTTGTGGGCTAATGGCCAAGCTTGGCCCTTGGGTGCTGCATCAGGCCTGCCTAGACGCGCGGCGAATGCGTGCGAAGCTCGGTGAGCAGTTTGTGATGTCGGTCAACGTGTCAGCCCTACAGTTCCAGCACATGGACATGGTGGCTGAAGTCCAGCAAGCACTCCGGCAAACGGCATTGCCGGCCAGCGCCCTCGAGCTCGAGATCACGGAAAACTTGCTGCTAGAAAATCCAGACCATGCGCGCGACACCCTGAAGGCCCTACGCATGATGGGCGTTCACGTGGCCATCGATGACTTCGGCACCGGCTATTGCAGCTTGTCTTACCTACTGAACTATCCCGTAGATAAGCTGAAAATTGACCGCAGTTTCATTCAGCATTTGGAACACAACCAACACGATGCTGACCTCACCAGTGCCATTATTGTTCTGGCACATACTCTGGGCCTCAGCGTGGTGGCCGAGGGCATCGAAGAAGATGGACAAAGCCGCTTTCTCAGCGACCATGCTTGCGACTTGGGCCAAGGCTATCTTTACGGTCGCGCGGTACGCGCCGACGACTTCATGAAGAACATTCCCCCAAGTGGAATTCTGCTGAGCCAAAACGGAGAGGGAGTGAGTGTTGGTCTGGGCTCAGTTGCCAGTCAAAGAACGCATTAAGTTATTGCGGTTCGGGGCGAGCGCACCCTAGAAATTCTCAACCTTGGGTCGCATTGTGCAGCCATCACCGGAATGACTATTGACACAATCCAGCTCCGGGCAATCAATATCGCGGCCGCCTTGGTTGCGTTTGGCTCTATACATGGCCCGGTCTGCCCGCTCCACTAGCGAGGTCATGGGCTCTCCACCTTCGCCACGCCCGGCCACACCCAAACTTCCACCAGCCTGCAGTAACACCTTGCCGTCGGCATCACGGATAGGCTGTTTCAGGGCCTGATGGAGTCCACTCACTAATGCATCCAGGTCTTGCCCGCGAGGCGGTGGCGAGAGCACAACCACAAATTCATCCCCGCCCAGCCGATAAACGCTATCGCTGCTGCGCAGCCGGCTTTGCAAGCGACTGGCGATTTGGCGTAACACCTCGTCACCGGCGGCATGACCATGGATATCGTTGACCTCCTTAAACTCATTCAAATCTAAGTAAGCCAAGGCCAAAGCTGGACGAGACTGGCCCTGATCTAAGGCCACAATGGCCTCATCAAATGCCCGTCGGTTAAAAACACCCGTTAAATCATCCGTGAAGATTTGTTCTTTCAACCGCCGGTCGTTGTCGCGTTTACGCTCCGCGCGGGCTGCAGCGCTAAAGGCTGCATCCATCGCGGATGTCAAAGTTTTGGCATCGACCTGACCCTTCGGCAAATAATCCGACGCTCCCCATTTCATGGCTTGAACGGCTGTTGCCTCATTCCCCCAGCCGGTCAACATGATGGCAGGCAAGGTTTCAAACTCATCTTGGCAGCGCAGGTCGTGCAGCACGTCAAGCCCAGTACCGTCAGGTAAGCGATGGTCTAAAAACACACAATCGAAGCTGCCTGGCCGCAAAGCTGATTTAAAGGCATCAGCACTGGAAAACACCTCCACCTGAGCGTTAGGCACGGCCCGGCTGAGCATTTTGCAAAACAGCACTTGATCCGCCTGCGAGTCTTCCACCAAAGCGATGCGCGGATGAGGAATCATGCGTTTCTCCACAACGATGTCACCATGGGGAGCGTGAGGACACTATACCCTGGCTCCGTTTGTGCAAAAGCACAATACATAGCGACCATTGAATAATTCAGAGTCATATTCGTAGGCTGCAAGAACTGGGCACCACGACCGAAGATGACGAGAAATTCCGCGGAGTGAAGCTTGCATGGCGTCGGTAATCCGAGCGCCATCCTCTTGTGGGCTCGCTTCGCCCACCTTCCCCAGGCCGCTGCAGCTTAGTCATGTCTACGCCAAACACCGCCGACGACACCCTCGCAACCACCGTAGCCGATGCAGGCCCGCAGGAGGTGGATCAACTCCTGGAGTGCTTGGCCCATGTCTCTTTACGCGAGCACCGCGAGCTCAATAGAGATGCCGTCTGTACGGGTCTGCCGCTGCGCGAGGGCAAGCTTACCCCCAGCTTACTGTTGCGCGCTGCGCCACGCGCCGGTTTTAAGGCCAAGCTTTTGGCTCAGCCACTATCGTCCCTTGGCCAAGCACCAGGCTCGGCTATTCTGCTACTCAACAATCAAGCAGCTGTGGTCTTGGAAAGCAGGGATGCCAGCACGCAGACCGCCAGTGTCTTTGTGCCTGAGCAGGGCCTGGAGGAGTGGACTGAGCAGCAGCTCGCCCAGCGTTATTCGGGGCATTTGGTGATGCTGAGGCCACGCTTCGAACATGATGATCGCGCCCCGCAAATGCAAAGCCAGCGGCGTCGGCATTGGTTCTGGGGGGCGCTCTTTCAACATCGCAAGCTCTATCGCGACGCCCTGGTTGCGGCCTTCATGATCAACAGTTTTGCGGTGGCCATGCCCTTGTTCGTGATGAACGTGTACGACCGCGTCGTGCCTAACGAAGCCGTTGAAACTCTGTGGGTCTTTGCCGCTGGGCTTGCCATCGTACTCGCCGCAGAACTCGCCCTACGCAGCGCCCGCGCGCACTTTGTGGACTTAGCCGGGAACCGCGTTGACCGCGACCTATCCACCACCATCATGCAAGCCGTTCTAGGCATGCGCCTGCAGGACCGACCCGAGTCCACCGGATCTTTTGCCGCCAATCTACGGGCTTTTGAAGTGGTGCGAGATTTTGTCACCGCGGCGAGCATCACGACGCTCATCGACCTACCCTTTGCCCTGATATTCGTCGCCATATTGGCCTGGATTGCTCCGCCACTGGCTATCCCACTCATCATCGGCGCGACGGTCTTGGTCATTCACTCCTGGTCGGTCCAGTCCAGCCTCCGTTATCTCGCCGATGAAGGCCACCGTTCTGGGGCTTTGCGCAATGCCACGCTGGTCGAGAGCCTCGTCGGCTTGGAAGACATTAAAAGTCAGGGTGCACAGGGCCTTATTCAGCGCCGCTGGGAGCAAGTCACTCAACACCTGGCCCATAACCAAACGCAGCTCAAGCTGTTGGGTAGTAGCGTGATGCATGGCGCGCTGTTCGTGCAGCAGTGCACGTCCTTGGGCATCGTAGTGCTGGGTGTGTATCTCATTATGTCTCAGCAGCTATCCATGGGCGGTTTGATTGCCGCGATGATGCTGACCTCTAGAGCTATGCAGCCATTAGCACAGCTCGCTGGGCTCATGACTCAATACCACAATGCTAAAACGGCGCTGCTAGGACTTGACCCCTTGTTAGGGCAAGGGCCTCCGGAGCCGGCTCAGGCGCCAATTAATCGGCCCAATTTGCAGGGAGCCATAGAACTCAAGGAAGTGAGCTTTCAGTACCCCCGTAGCCATGGTAATGCCGTTCGCGACATTAGCCTGCGGATTGCTCCAGGCGAGAAGGTCGCGATTTTAGGCCGGGCTGGCTCAGGAAAATCCACCTTGCTCCGGCTCATACTGGGCCTCTATCAACCCCAAGAGGGTTCAGTGCGGCTAGATGGTATTGACACCCAGCAGCTCGCGGCCGATCAGGTCCGTAAAGCCATCGGCTACATTTCACAGCAGCCCACGCTTCTCTACGGCAGCCTGCGCGAAAATCTACTGATGGGCCGCACCGGCATTGCCGACCAAGCCTTGCTTGAGGCCGCCTACAACGCAGACCTCAAAGACATGATCGACACCCATCCCCAAGGGTTTGATATGCATATTGGTGAGCGTGGGGAATCCTTGTCTGGAGGGCAGCGACAAGCCGTCGCCCTGGCGCGCGGATTGGTGGGCAACCCAAACATTCTGCTCCTCGACGAACCCACCAGCGCCCTGGATAACGGCAGCGAAGAACGCGTACGCAGCCGGCTTAAAGCCCTGGCCAGCAATAAAACTTTAGTACTGGTTACCCACCGTACCGCCATGCTCGACCTAGTGGATCGCATCATCGTTCTTGACCAAGGGCGATTAATGGCGGATGGCCCCAAAGATACCGTGCTCGAAGCCCTGCGCAGTGGCCGGGTTGCGACCAACCAAGGGGGCCGAGCATGACCGAGTCCGTACCCACGCCGCGCTATGTTCGCGCTATTGGCCGCATCACCCGCGGCACTCAGCCGCGCAACGACAGCTGGGAAGCCGACGCTGAGTACGCTCTGCTCAATCAAGAGCCCCTGCGTGCGAGGCGGCTCATGTATTTATCCATGCTGGTGATCGCTGCACTGCTTTGGTGGGCGGCTTATGCCGAAATTGATGAAATTGCACGTGGGGATGGCCGGGTGATTCCGTCCTCTCAGCTCCAGGTTGTACAAGCCGTCGATGGCGGCGTTGTGGAAGCCATCAAAGTACGCGTTGGCGATGTAGTGCAGCCAGGACAGCTGCTTATGCAAATCGACACCACACGCTTTGCCTCCAACCTCGGAGAATCCCGCTCGCGCTCCACCTATTTGGAGGTCCGTGCCGCGCGCCTACGCGCCATGCTAAGCGGGCTGGAATTTAGCGTACCCGACAGCCTGCGCACGCAGGCTCCAGATATTGTGAGTAGCGAGGAGGAGGCCTACAGGGCACAACGCCAAGAGCTGCGCGCACAGGTGGCTGGAGCCGAGCAAGAGATCCAACAGCGTCAACGCGAAATTCAAGAAGCGCGCGCGCGGCGCGACCAAGCCAAGCAAACATTGGGGCTGGTTCGTAAAGAGCTGGCTGTAACCCGGCCACTGCTGCGCACTGGCGCAGTCTCGGAGGTCGAAATCCTCAGGCTAGAACGCGAAGAAGCCCGCCTCGTCGGTGAGCGCGACCAGGCCATTGCGCAAATCCTGCGTGTGCAATCTGCGTATAAGCAGGCCGAGCGCAAAGTCGAGCAAATTCGCAGCCAGTCCAATAATCAGCTTCAAGAAGAGCTCACTGAAACTTTGGCTGAGCTTCAGTCCTTAAACCAATCCAGCGCAGCCCTGGAAGACCGGGTGGATCGCGCCATCATCCGGGCCCCTGTACGCGGCACAGTGAAGCAATTATTGGTGAATACCGTGGGCGGTGTGGTGCAGCCTGGCAGCGAGCTATTGGAGATCGTGCCGCTAGACGACACCCTGATTTTGGAAACCAAAATCCGCCCCAGAGACATTGGCTTTTTACGCCCTGGGCAACCGGCCGTCGTGAAGTTCTCGGCTTATGACTTTGCGATTTTTGGGGGTCTGGACGGGGAAGTCCAACAAATCGCCGCCGATTCTGTCATTGCGGAAGACGGCAGCGCTCATTACATCGCCCGTATTCGCACCTTTAGCCCAGAATTGGCCGAAGGCATGCCCATCATCCCTGGCATGTTGGCCGAGGTTGATATCGTCACCGGCAAAAAAACTTTGCTGCAGTACCTGTTCAAGCCCGTCCTGCGGGCCCGCCACACGGCGTTTCGGGAGCGCTGATGGATCACATATTTATCAGTTCAGAGCCGCAGCTGCTGCCGCATTGGCAGCGGGCCTTTCCGCAGGCTGTACTGCGACATCAATGGCCGCTACAACCCGCACAGTCTGGCCTTGAGCGGAATAGCATGCTGTGGCTGGAGGATCCGCCGGCGGAGGCCGTATCCAGGGTGGTTCGCAGCCATCCCAGGGCTTTGGTCATGATACTGAGTCGCCACCCCCATCCTGCAGCGGCCCTGCGCTGTCTGCGCCAAGGATGTCGAGGCTACTGCCACAGCCTGGCAACTGCCGAGATGCTGCAGGATGTGGCTGAGGTGGTGAGCCATGGCGGTTATTGGGTAGGCGCAGACCTCATGCAGCAGGGCCTACAAGCTCTACGGGAACCCCTGCGCGACGATGATGCAGTGTGGAATCGCTTTACGCCCCGGGAAAAACAAATCGTAGGCTGCATCTTGGACGGCATGAACAACAAAGAAATTTGCCGTCACTTAAGCATTGAGGAGCGAACGGCCAAATCGCACATCACGGCGATTCTCAAAAAAGCCGAAGTCCGCGACCGCTTGCAACTGGCCGCGCGAATGCATAAGCGTCAACTCACAGCACCGTCTACTCCAAGCTAGCTGCGTATCGGACCAAGGTACGATTCCGCAGCGGCGACAAGCTTCTAGGCTTGAAGGGTGACCCTCCACTCAGAATCTTCCGCCATGACTGATACTGCTGCGATTGCTACCCTGCCCCAGGCTCAAGGAGTCCTCATTCAACAGCCAGGGCAAGAACAACGGCCCGCTCAGCCTGGCGAAGTTTTAAGAGTTGGTGATGTAATTACCAATACTCAGGATGCTCCGGTGAGCGTTCAGTTGGTGGATGGGCCTCCTTTGGTCCTAGCCCCACAGATGGAGGCCTTGGTGACCATCGAGTGGGCGAATAGCACCCGCCCGACCCCTGATGAAGCCTCCGTCGATGACGTGGACCCGCTGGTTGAGGCCATCTTGGCAGGTGCCGACTTTGAATCCGAACTAGAAGCCACCGCAGCAGGGCCGGGCAATACGCCCGAAGGAGAAGGACACAGCTTTGTGCGCCTGGAGCGCATTCAGGAATCTGTTTCCGATGCTCAGCTTGGTGGCACAGCAAGCGACAGGGACGGCAGCGCTGAAGACATTGGCCAAGCAAACCAAGCCGAACAGCCCGATGCCGTAGACGACATCATTTCCACGCCGGAAGACACCCCAGTGCAGATTGATGTGCTGGGCAATGACAGCGACCCGGATGGCAGCCCATTGACCATCATCGCGGTGACTTCCCCCAACAATGGCATTGCCACAATCAATGCGGGTGGCACCAGCATCACCTATACGCCAGCCCCGAATAGCACTGGTCCGGATAGTTTCACCTACACGATCCAAGACAATAGTGGAAACACCGATACGGCAACGGTGACCATCAACGTCACCAATGTGAACGATGCTCCGCTTGCACAGCCTGATCAACGACTCAGTAACGAGGACGCCGCTGGGGTGACAGGCAATGTCATCAGTGCCCCTCAGGCAGGTGAGCAAATCGATACAGACCCAGACGGCGATGCACTCAGCATCGTGGCAGTGGGCTTTGGTGGTATTGCTGGAACCGTCGGAAATGTCCTCACGGGCAACTTCGGCAATCTCGTCCTTGGCAGTGATGGGAGCTACAGCTACGTTCCCAACCAAGCAGCACAGGCGCTGGACGATGGCGACTCGGTCACGGATGTCTTTAGTTATACGGTCTCGGACGGGGCTCTGACAGACACCACGACACTCAGTTTTACGGTGACGGGCAGCAATGACGGCCCTATTGCTCAAGACGACTTGGGAAGCACCCCAGAAGACCTTCCACTGACCCTGGCCATACTCGGCAACGACAGCGATCCCGATGGCGACGCCCTCAATGTGGTCGAGATCGCAGGGACACCCGTTGCACCCGGCGACTCCGTGGCTATTACCAATGGCAGCGTCACCCTGAACTCCAACGGCAGCGTCACCGTCACCCCTGCACCCAACTACAACGGATCGCTCAGCTTCGAGTACACCATCTCTGATGGCGATGAAACGGATACCGCGACCGTCACAGTCAATGTGACGGGGGTGAATGATGGTCCCAATGCATTAGCGGATGAGCGCAGCCTCAATGAAGACACTTCCGTCATCAGCGGGAATGTCATCAACGCACCTCAGGCGGGCGAACAAGCAGATACAGACCCTGACGGCGATGCCCTGAGCGTGGTTGCCATCAGCTTCGGGGCAACCAGTGGCACCATCGGTTCAGTTTTGGCCGGCAACTATGGCGATTTGGTCATCAATGATGATGGCAGTTACGGCTATCGCCCCAACGCGGCTGCACAAGCCCTAGGCGAAGGGGACGTTGTGCAGGACGTTTTCGCCTACACCATCAGCGACGGAACAGCAACCGACACCACCACGCTGAGCTTCACCATCACAGGCAGCAACGACGGCCCTGTGGCCCAAGATGATGTAGGGAATACTCCAGAGGACACCCCAGTCACGCTGGCTATACTCGATAACGACTCTGACCCCGAAGGAGATGCCCTCAGCGTCATTAGCATTGCTGGCACTGCGCTCAACCCTGGGGACTCTATTGCTATTGCCAACGGCAGCGTCACTTTCAATGCTGACAACACGGTTACCGTCACCCCGGCCCCCAATTACAACGGCAGCTTAAGTTTTGAATACACCATTACTGATGGTGATCAAACTGACACTGCAACGGTCACGGTCAACGTCAACAACGTTAATGACGCACCTGTGGCATTAGCCGATGCACGAAGCACTTCCGAAGACGGCCCCACCCTCTCCGGCAACGTCATCGCGGCACCTGAGGCTGGTGAGCAAGCCGATACCGATCCTGATGGTGACGCACTCAATGTGAGCGCCGTGGCCTTTGGTGCTACCAGCGGCACTGTGGGCTCTGCCTTGGCGGGCGATTACGGCACGCTCACCTTGAACAGCGACGGTAGCTATAGCTACACGCCCAACGCCGCCGCTCAAGCCCTGGATGATGGCGACTCCGTCAGTGATGTCTTCAGCTACACGGTGTCGGATGGCTCCGGCACCGATACCACCACCCTGACCATCACGGTCACCGGTAGCAATGACGGCCCCGTGGCCGTGAACGATTCGGACTCCACGCCCGAAGACACACCGGTCACTTTGGCGATTCTGGGCAACGATTCTGACCCGGATGGTGACACGCTCTCCGTGGTCGAAATCGCTGGCACCGCGGTGACGGCTGGCGACTCGGTCGCTATTGTTAACGGCAGCGTGACCCTCAATGCCAATGGCACCGTCACGGTCACGCCCGCCACCAACTACAACGGCACGCTCAGCTTCGAGTACACCATCTCCGATGGGGATGCGACCGATACGGCCACCGTAACTGTCAATGTCTCTGGTGTGAACGACAGCCCCACGGCTCAGCCCGATGTGCGGAGCGTTGGCGAAGACGGCCCCGCCCTGACCGGCAACGTCATCACCGCACCTGAGGCTGGCGAGCAAGCCGATATCGACCCTGACGGCGATGCACTTAATGTCAGTGCCGTAGCCTTTGGTGCTACCAGCGGCACTGTGGGCTCTGCCTTGGCGGGCGATTACGGCACGCTCACCTTGAACAGCGATGGTAGCTACAGCTATACGCCCAACGCGGCCGCCCAGGCTCTGGATGATGGCGACTCGGTCAGCGACGTGTTTAGCTACACGGTGTCGGATGGCTCCAGCACCGATACCACCACTCTGACCATTACGGTCACGGGGAGTAATGATGGTCCGGTGGCCGTCAATGACTCCGATTCAACTCCCGAAGATACGCCGGTCACACTGGCTATCCTCGGCAATGACTCCGAGCCCGATGGCGATACCCTCAGCGTAGTCGAGATTGCCGGTACGGCTGTGACGGCTGGTGACTCGGTCGCCATTGCTAACGGCAGCGTGACCCTCAATGCCAATGGCACCGTCACCGTCACACCGGCTCCCAATTACAACGGCACGCTCAGCTTCGAGTACACCATCTCCGATGGGGACGCTACGGACACCGCCACAGTGACCGTGAATGTTTCCGGCGTGAATGATGGGCCGACTGCCCTGTCCGACAGCCGCTCTACCACGGAAGATGGGCCCACCCTCTCAGGAAATGTCATCACGGCTCCCGAAACTGGTGAACAAGCCGATACCGATCCTGATGGCGATGCCCTAAACGTAAGCGCCGTGGCCTTCGGAGGAACTACCGGAACGGTCGGTTCCGCTTTGGCCGGCGATTACGGCACTTTGACGCTCAACGCCGACGGCAGCTACAGCTACACCCCCAACGCGGCCGCCCAAGCTCTGGATGATGGCGATTCGGTCAGCGACGTGTTCAGCTACACCGTCTCTGACGGTACCAGCACCGATACCACCACTCTGACCATTACGGTCACGGGGAGTAATGACGGCCCCGTGGCCGTGAACGATTCGGACTCCACGCCCGAAGATACGCCGGTCACTCTGACCATTCTCGGCAATGACTCTGATCCGGATGGTGACACGCTCTCCGTGGTCGAAATCGCTGGCACCGCGGTGACAGCTGGCGACTCGGTCGCCATTGCTAATGGCAGTGTGACCCTCAATGCTAACGGCACCGTCACCGTCACGCCGGCTCCCAATTACAACGGCGCGCTCAGCTTCGAGTACACCATCTCCGATGGGGATGCGACCGATACGGCCACCGTAACTGTCAATGTCTCTGGTGTGAACGACAGCCCCACGGCTCAGCCGGATGTGCGGAGCGTTGGCGAAGACGGCCCCGCTCTGTCAGGCAACGTCATCACCGCACCTGAGGCTGGCGAGCAAGCCGACACCGACCCCGACGGCGATGCCCTAAACGTGAGCGCCGTGGCCTTCGGAGGAACTACCGGAACGGTCGGTTCCGCTTTGGCCGGCGATTACGGCACTTTGACGCTCAACGCCGACGGCAGCTACAGCTATACGCCCAACGCTGCCGCCCAAGCCCTGGATGATGGCGACTCGGTCAGCGACGTGTTCAGCTACACGGTATCGGATGGCTCCAGCACCGATACCACCACCCTGACCATCACGGTCACCGGTAGCAATGACGGCCCCGTGGCTGTGAACGATTCGGACTCCACGCCCGAAGACACACCGGTCACCCTGGCCATTCTCGGCAATGACTCTGATCCCGATGGCGATACCCTCAGCGTAGTCGAGATTGCCGGTACGGCTGTGACAGCTGGCGACTCGGTCGCCATTGCTAATGGCAGTGTGACCCTCAATGCCAATGGCACGGTTACCGTCACGCCCGCGACCAACTACAACGGCACGCTCAGCTTCGAATACACCATCTCCGATGGCGATGCCACGGATACGGCCACCGTCACCGTGAATGTCTCCGGTGTGAATGACGCCCCCAGCCTCAGTGGAGCAACCGCTGCTGTGTCTGAGGAAGGGCTGGCTGGCGGTATACCCGATACCACCGGCAACCCTAGTGATACCTCCAATGCCACGCAGGTCACAGGCCAACTGACAGTCGGCGATGCGGATGGAGATGCGGTGGAACTAAGCCTGGTTTCCCCCAGCACGAGTTTGACCAGCGGCGGGGAAACCCTGAGCTGGCAGGGTGATAACACCCAAACACTGGTGGCCACTGCAGGCGGTGAAGAGGTTGCCCGCCTGAGCATTGATAACGATGGCAATTACCAGTTCGACTTACTTCGTCCGCTAGATCATCCAGACTCCACTAGCGAGGATGTTCTGAGCATCGATTTTGGTGTGGTGGCCAGTGACGGCCAAGACAGCACTACAGCCACCTTGCAGATTAATGTCGAAGACGATGCCCCCAGCGCGGACTCTATCGATCAATCCGTAGAGTTCTTAGACACCAACCTGCTTGTGGTCTTAGACGTATCTGGAAGCATGGGCACCAATGACGGTATAGGCGGGCAAACACGTTTAGCCTCCGCCATTTCAGCCATCAACAGCCTGATGAGCCGCTACGCGGAATTTGGCGACGTAGCCGTGCGCATTGTGGCCTTCTCCGGCAGCGCCCAAGCGGTTGGCAGCAGTTGGACCAGCATTGCACAGGCGCAGAGCGACCTCTCAGGCCTGAGCGCTGGCGGGCAAACCAACTACGATGCCGCACTCGACACTGCGCAGACCGCTTTTGCCAGTACTGGCGCTTTGAGCAATGCCCAAAACATCGCCTACTTCTTCTCCGATGGTAGGCCAACACGCCCTGACGGCAGCCGAGGCATTAACTCCTCCGAAGAAGCCGAGTGGGTCGATTTTCTCAATACCGAATTTATTTCGGCCTACGCCATGGGCTTGGGTGATAACGTTAACCAAAGCAACTTGAACCCCATCGCACATGATGGAGAATCAGGAGAAAACCGCGACGCTGTGATCGTGACCAGCCTTAACGATCTGGAGCAGACCCTAGACGACACCGTAGCCAACACCACCCGCGGCAACTTGCTGAGCAGCGGCGAACTGCAGTTGCAGGCCGGAGCCGATGGCGCCCACCTCAGCGAGGTCTCCATTGACGGCACCACTTATCGCTATGACCTCGGTACCAATAGCGTACTGGTGAGTGGGGGCACGGACCGATCAAGCTTCGATGCGGCAGCGAGTCAAATTACGATTACAACCTTGTCTGGCGGCGAACTGGAACTGAACTTTGTCTCCGGCGACTACAGCTTTGTGCCCACCACTGGTGATGCCAGCATGCCAACAACGGTGTTCACCTACGTCGCGCTGGATAACGATGGCGATTCGGCCAGCGGCCAGGTCAGTATTAGCGCGAATTCGGTGCAGATCACCGAGGGCAGTGACAACTCCAATAGCCTCAGTGGGGCTTCTACGCCGGATCGTCTACTTGGCGGTGACGGCGACGACAGCCTTGCCGGTGGTAGCGGCGATGACCAGCTCTTTGGTGGCAACGGCAATGACACTCTGCTGGGCGAGCTGGGTAACGACATTCTCTTCGGCCATGGCGGCGAGGACGACCTCCTCGGCGGACTGGGCAAAGATCAGCTCCAGGGTGGTGCGGGCAACGATACCCTGAGTGGCGGTGACGGCAGCGACACCTTCATTTGGCGCTTCGATGATGCCGACGGCGGAGTGGACGTCATCACCGATTGGACCTCAGCAGCTACTGATGCTGGAGGCGATCGCCTAGACCTGCGCGACCTTTTGCAAGGTGAGCAAGGGGAAGACCTTAGCGACTACCTGCACTTTGAAACCAACGGCAGTGACACCACCATACAAATCAGCCGAGACGGCGACTTCAGCAGCGGCTACAGTAGTACGGCGGTCGATCACAGCATTCAATTGCAGGGCATCGATCTCACGCAAGGAGGCTCCTTGTCCGACACCAGCATCATTCAGGATCTACTCAACCGTGGCCAGCTCATCGTCGACTGATGCCGATAAGGTTTTCCCGGCCGGGAACAGTCAGCTGTTCCTGCGCCGGGGTGCCGATGGCGCTATAGACTCCGTGCGCAATGCCGCCGATAGCGAGCATGTAGAGCGCAGCGACCTCCACAATCCAGAGCTGCGGGCTTACTTGGGCTTAGACAATCAAACCTCGTCGGCTTTGGATGCTTCCGATGCCGACTTGGTTCGGGTCATCGACGATCTTGTCGATGTCATGATTCAAAAGCAGCTCATCCGATTTACCGATCTCCCAAATGCGGCGCAGGAAAAACTGCTCCACCGCCGGCGCCTGCGCGGCGCGCTTAGCGGCCGAAGCCTGTTGGACGCCAGCGACAGCTCCGACATCATCTAAAGACAGACAAGGCCTCCAAAGGCGGCCACGGGCGCGCATTCAGGTCATCAGCAAGCAGGCCCGGTGAGACCATCGACGCCGAGCTGGAACAGGCGCTGAACCAAAGCGGCGTCATTGACACCTGAAGCCGTGACCTGAATCCCCATACTGTGCGCCATGCTGCAGTAACCACCAATCACCGCCATCACGTGGGCGTCCTGAGCGGTTTGCACCAAAGCCGCGTCTAGTTTGACATGAGAGATTCCCAGGTCCGAGAGGTTTTGCAGCAAGTCTGGGGCATATCCGCCATGGCGAATACCGACTCCAGCGACCATTCCCCGCAAGGACTCTACCCATTGGCGGAACAGTTGCAGGTCATGCTGAGCGCCACACTCAGGTACGTCCAAATATAAGCGCTGAGCCGCGAGGGGCGATGATGAAAGCGCACGCATAATGTCATCCCGCACGCTCACCTCGGTGACAGCTTCCATGGATAGCTGCAAAGCCAGGGGCTTGGCGTGACGGCTTTCCGTCAGCGCAACGTCAATAACTCGTCGATTGAGGTCTCCGTCCAGGCCCAAACGGTGCACCCAGGGCAAGACTTCAGCGGCGCTCAGCCATTGGCCGCCCAATTCAACCTCAACGTAAGCATCCTGTCGTTCAATGCCACCATCGTGACGCTTCACCGGATAGGCTTGTAAGCGGACGCGATCGTTGCGTTGTAATGCCGCCTGCAGCTCTTGGCGTCGCTCAGAGGGGTTCCCGTCCGAGGCTGCTCCAGCTTCCAACTCCACTACGGTTCCACGGCTGACGGCCTCGGCCAAGCCACGGTCCATGGCTCTGAACACCTCAGCGGTATCGCCAGCAGCGCTTAAATCCACCACGGCAACATGCATTTGCAGATTCATGTTGGCATCTAGTGCCAGCGTTTGTAAGTGTTCACAGAGCTGCTCGGCGGTCGTGTGGATATTGCCCACTCTTTCCAAGAACAAAACCACTTCGGAGCCACCTAAACGCCCTCCCATCCAGCGCCGACCACGGACCAACTCACGCCCCTGAACATTGAGCGCCACCCCTATTTTGGCCAACAGGGCATCCACGGCTGGATGACCATGCTGCTGGTTGAGTGAAAGCAGGTTCGCCAGCTCCAGACTGATCAAATACCCACCCAGACGCTCATCGAGGCTGCTCTGGAGACGCTGCTGGAAAACCTTGCGTAGCAACAAACCCGTCACCGGATCCAGCTCGGTCTCGGCGCGTAAGGCTTCAATCCGCTGGGCGTCCCGGTTCAGCATACCGCGAACGCTTTGGGCCATCTGATTCATGGCCGCAACCAACTGCCGGAACTCAAGAATTCGGGGTTGATCAAGTTCGGGAAAGCGGCGACTCGCAACCGCCTGCGCCTGGTCAACGACCAAAGCCAAGGGCTGCAACGTTCTGCTCAAAGCCCAGGCCGCCCAACCTCCGGCGACCACACTGACCACGACGAACCAAAGCAATATCCGCTGTGCGGAGTCCCACAAAGCTGCATAGGCGTAGCCACTATGGCTCTGTACCTCCAGTCTTCCGAGTTGCTTCCACCCCTGCTGCACCTGGGCCATTCCGGGCTCCACTTCTAAGGGAAACATGGACTGAAACCAGCTCGGTGCAACGCTAACACTAGCGCTGGCAGAGCGCTCGAATAGCACCCGGTCATCACTGCTGAATAAACGAATGTTTTGATAGTGCCCGGCATCAAACTGGGCACTCAGAAAAACCTCACGGGTCACCGGTTCGTCGACGAATTGAGACAAGGTCAGGGCCAAGATGGTGGCGTTATCAATGTTTTTCACCCGCAACTGCTCGCGCAGCAGTTGCTGGCTGCCCCAGAACTGGACACTCCAGGTGCCGAGCATGGTCACCAACATTACCAGCCCTAAACCTAACCACAATCGATTTCTGAGACTCATCTATTCTTGCTCCAATGACGGCAGCGATTGCCGCTCCAGGCTCATCCCCTGCTGCTGCATTCGTGCCAGCAACCCCCTCCAGCGCGATAAACGCGCACTGGGTGAGGTCGGCGCCCGCCGCCCCCCAGCCCACAGACCTTGAGTGTTAAAGCTAAAAACGGGCTGTAAATCTGGACGCTGGGTTGCCAGCAGCACCTCAGGAATAAGGTTGTCCAGAATCCATGGCGTGGCTTGGGGCTGGGGGTAATAACCCAAAACCATATGGGCTTGCTGCTGTATCCCGCCGCCTTGTTGAGGCCGTTCGGCGCGAACATAAATGAGGCGTAACTGCTCCGGTCGCAGGCCAAGCTGCAACAGGGCCACATATTTGGCAATGGCAAAGTCCTCGCAGTCCCCTGCCCCGCGGCGGATGGCCTCCAGCGGCGTGGCCCAAAAGTCGCTCTGTCCCCACACCTGCAAGTCGTCGGCAAATAGCAGTAACTGATTCACCCGGCTATTTACCTGCTGCAATTGGCCTTGTATGGGCTTGGCATGTGCAGCGCGAATAAGCGCTAACCAATCCAGACGCGCTTGAGAAAAGTGCTGTGAACCCGTACCGATTCCAGAGCACAGCGTGAACAGCAATAGCCCGAACAAGAAACCGCCGGGCAAATGTTTCCTGTGACCACGGGACGGCCAACGAGCAGGGCATGAGGACGATGGCGACAGGGGCATCTACATGCCGTGCAAGAGGCTCGCCATGGCATGCAAGGTGCACGCCCTCCGCGTCCGCCAGATATGTGACCCGGGGGCTGGTTCATCCCGGCGGACATCGCTTTCACGATTGATTAGGGACAACCCGCCATGAAACGCCTGCTCGCCATCCTTCTCTTGCTGCCACTGTCTGTACTGGCACAAGGCCCCACTATGTCGCCGGAAACTCAACGCAGTGAGGTCGACTCCATCGTTCGCGACATCGTCGCCCATACCTTGGAGACCAACCCCGAAGTCCAAGCTGCCTGGGATCGATTTCTGGCCGCAGTGCAAGCCGAGGGCGTGGCCAGAGGCGAGTTTCTTCCCACGGTAGACCTCACGCTGCGAGCCGGCGTGGGGCGCCAGGATTTCATCGATCAGATGAACGAGCTGGACTTTGATACGCGCGGTGCCAGCTTGGTCCTCACTCAAATGTTGTATGACGGCTTTGCAACCCAATCCGCCACGAGGCAGCGCCGTGAAGAAGCGCGCGCCCGATATTTTGACCTGATGGCGCAAATCGAAACCTCGTCTTTGGAAGCGGTGACCGCATATCAAGATGTATTGCGCTTTAGAGGCTTAGTTGAGCTGGCCCGCGACAACCTTGAGCAGCATCAACGGGTGTTGCAACAGATTCGTGAGCGGGTGGATGCCGGTGTTTCGCGTTCGGCCGACTTAGATCAAGCGACTGCGCGTCTTGCCCTGGCGGAGTCCAATCTCATCACCGAGCAAAACAACCTCTATGACGTGACGGCTCGTTATCAACGCGTTGTGGGTATGGCACCGCCCTCAAACCTAACGCCTCTGGAGCCCGCTTTGGACATTCGCGCTCCGGCTACCATTTCTCAGGCACTGGGCGCAGCCTATGCCGAGAACCCGAATCTACTTGCGGCAGTGTCTGGAATCTTGGCGGCCCAGCAGGACCTTCGCCGTAACAAAGCACGCTACCACCCGCGCGTTGATCTGCGCCTGAGCGGAGATTACGGGGAAGACATTCAGCGAATCCGCGGCCGACTCACAGACACCACCGCCGAAGTGGTGATGACCCTGAATGTGTTCAACGGTCTCGCCGACCGTGCGGCCATCGCTCAAGCACGTCACGGCATTGATGTAGCGAATGACGTGCGCAATGTGCGCTGCCGTAATGTCCGCCAAACCTTGCGTATTGCGCATAATGACCTTAGCCGATTGAGCGATCAGCAGCGCTTCTTGGAAGTACAAAAGCAATCCGTCGATAAAGCCCGCGACGCCTACCTGAATCAGTTTCGCCTCGGCCAGCGCAGCTTACTGGACCTACTGGATACCCAAAACGAGTTCTTTGAAACCAGTCGAGCTCTACTCCGAAATCAGGTCGATCTAGACCTTGCACAGGTGCGCACCCTGGCCAGCATGGGTCAGTTAGCGCGCTCCTTAGACCTAGTAAAGTCTGAAGTGCCTGAGCGCCAGGATTGGCTCAGCGAAGAGCTTGGCCCATCGCTGTGTCCGCAGGCAGAAGCAGAAGCCTCCAACTACGATATTTTCGACTCCGACGGTGATGGCGTGCCAGATAATCGGGATGCATGCCCAGGAACCCCGCCAGGCTCCATTGTTGATGCTGTGGGCTGCCGCCGTGAGTCGCTTGCTGATACCGATGGCGATGGAGTTCCTAACCGGGACGATCTCTGCCCGAACACGCCACCAGGCGCTACCGTGGACTCCTCAGGCTGCCAGATTGGGCAAAAGGTGGTGTTGAGTGGGGTATATTTCGACTCTGATTCGGCCACCCTGAAGTCCGATAGCAGCTTCATCCTGGACCCGATGGTGGAATTGCTGGTGAACAACCCGCAAACACGCATCGAACTCTCGGGCCACACCGACATCACCGGTTCTACCGCACGCAACGTTCAGCTGTCGGAGGCCAGAGCGGCATCAGTCAAGCGCTACTTGGTCCGCAAAGGTGTGTCGCCGCAGCAACTCCGCTCTAAAGGTTGGGGGCCGTGGAAGCCAGTGGCCACCAATGCCACCGTCGAGGGCCGCGCCCAAAACCGGCGGGTGGAGTTCAGAGTACTTGGGCCTGCGGAATAACCCGCAGCTCACCGCAAAAAAAACGCCGCCTCATCAGGCGGCGTTTTTTTAATTGAGCAAGCTCAAAGCATCGTCATACGACGTCGCCATACCAGTATTGGAACAACCAGCATGGTCAGCCAGCCCACAGCACCGCCACCGGAGCTACCGACGATGTCGCCGCGCGGTACGACCCCATCAGCCTGATCCTCAGGCGTATCGAACTGAGCGAATAAGCCCTTGCCGGAGATTTGGCGGAACATGCGCGGCGCTTGATCCCGGTAGCCCGGCAAGGCCGTCGCCTGCTCTGGCGTTGCGGCGGCGCACTCACCCGTGCAGCCGTCGGCATAAGCAATGTGCACTCGACCCTGAGAGTCGATGTCCATGTCATTGAAGTCCAGAAGGTTGCGACAACCACCGCTGCCGTCGGTGACCGAGTCATACACACCGCCAACCTGTACCGGATCCTCTGAGATTTTATGCACCTCCCAGGTGCTGCCTTTGTCGTAGCTGTAGGCTACGTAGTAGTGCCAGACCATATCGCTTTGGTTCAGCGGGAAGCCGCCGCCCCAATCGCCCTCACCTTCGCCTTTGTCGTAACAGCTGTAGATGGCATTGCTGCGCAGATGCACATCGATTTGCGGCACACCCGTTTCTTCAATACCAATGAAGGAAAAGGCCACACGGTCATCGTCTCCGGCCTGCACATCAGCAAAGGTGGCGGCGATGACAGGAGGGTTATGAAACTGACCGACATCCAGCCAGGTTTGCTCCTGGCGCGGGCCGATTTTCTCCCAGGTGTCGCCTTCATCCTGACTCAGTGCAATACGCGCCCCTTGCTGGTCCGCCATACCGTAATACAGGTATCCAGACTCGCGCGTGATGCCGATAGACGAGTCAAAGCCTCCATTCCAGGTATGGCTTCCCTCAACCAGGCGCTCTTCGAAGGTGAGCCCGGTGATGCCGCCGAACTCAGGCAGCACTGAAGGCTTGATCAGTCCATGCTGACTGCCACAGCCGGGCACCGGCAAAAAGGCCTCTCCGGTAACTGGGCTCACCCGCCAGTGGCCATGGAATCCGCCGCAGCTCACGAGGGCCGCAGGCGTCGGTACTGTCCAGGTAATTCCTCCATCCAGACTTACCGAGCAGCCAATCTCTCCAAGCTGCCCGCAGTAGTAACCATTCAGCCCTGAAGCGCCCGTCGCAGCCAAGGGAAAACCCGGCGGTTTAATACCCAGGCCCACAGATTGATGGTCAAACTGCGCCCCGCTACACATGTTCGCGGTAGGAATCCAGGTTTCGCCATCGTCGTCGCTCATCATCATGACCGAGCATGCGCCGAGCAAACCACCCGCCAGGATGCGACCGGTTTCCTCGTGCACGACCAGCATGGGGTCCAGGTTGGTGGGCACCTGATACGGAGGCGTCACGTCTTCCCATTCCGCCCCCGGCATGGCATCAGGAATGAAGCGTAGCGTGGTGCTACCGGCGTGGTAAAACACATGATCGGTGGTCCACGGAATACCGATTGTTGGTTCCGGCGCGCTACTTACCAGCGGCACCACAATATTCTCAAACTGCGTGTTGCCGTTGCCAAAGCCGGCCCAAAGCACGCCGGGAAGGCATGCCCACAAAAATACGAGTAGGCGCATCGCGCGATTCTCCAATGTTTTGTCCCAAAGTTCTCCTGAGGATCATCAAGGTGTTTTTGATAATTTACAAGTGAAAAAGCTGAAAGCAGCCAGCTCCGTAGGGGACTCATTCACTGAAGAAAAAGCCCAGACCCTTGAGAGACCCCCAAAAAAAACCGCCCCGAGGCAAGCACCTTGGAGCGGTTAATAAAGAGAATCGCTGTTAATTGGCGATCAGATGCAGAGCTGGTTTAGTCCTGGCCAATAACGCCGCCATCGTCACGCGTAATCACAATGGTCGCTGGACGGGGCCGGGCAATCTCACCATCTCGGGCCGGGGAGTCCACGGTGGCATCTTCAGCAATAGGCCAATTGTTGCTCAGCTCCAGACGCGGCAGTTCGCCACCCGGATGCTGGATGTTGATGAACATGGTTTTGCCATCCGGCGTGGTGGCAATACCCGTCACTTCACAGCCCGCCGGGCCCACCATGAAGCGACGCAGCGCATCTGGTCCCAACTGTTGCCCAACGAAGGTTTGCTGACCATCAATGTCAACCTCTTGGCCATCTCCCACCCGTCCCGGAATCGCCGCCAAGAGCTGATTGTTGGTGAACTCTCTCAGGCTGCCATCGTCGGTTTGAATCCAGAGCAGGCCACGCTCGCTGCGTGGGTCAAACCACAGCCCGTCCGGGCTGGCGAAGGCATTGGTTTCGTCCAAGTTGGAAATATTGACTGAGTCCGGGTCTGCATCGGCTGGGGCACCAAAGAGAAAGATGTCCCATTGGAATCCGGTCGCGGCCGGGTCATCGCCAAATTCGCGCCAACGAATGATGTGCCCGTTGTGGTTGCCCTCAAGCTGGGGGTCATCGTCGGCTTGGTAGTTGCGCGGGTTGGCCGCATCAACCGGCTCCTGGCCAGCCTGACCACGGTTACGGTTATTGGTGAGGGTCATATACACCTCACCGTTGGCCGGGTTCACCGCACCCCACTCGGGGCGGTCCATCGGTGTAGCCCCAACCAAGTCCGCCGCCGCACGAGTGTTAACCAGCAGCTCGGCCTGGGAACTAAAGTTTGCGGCCAAGATGGGGTTATCCATGCTCAGCTCCAACCACTCTCCGGTGCCATTGGAATCGAAGCGCGCGACGTACAAGGTGCCCTCATCCAAGATACTGCCGTTGGACAGCCCCGGCCTGTAGGCCTGCGCCGTTACAAACTTGTAGATGTACTCACCGCGTTCATCGTCACCACTGTAAAACGCGAGCGGTTGGCCAGGAATGGCGCGGCTAGGCCAGCAACCTTCATGTTTAAACCGGCCCAGAGCCGTGCGCTTTACCGGCGTCGAGGTGGGGTCGTAAGGGTCAATTTCCACCACCCAACCAAAGCCATTGGCCTCATTGCGAAAGTCTTCGCTGGCATTGGCTCCAGTCGGAGTGGTATCAAAGCGCGTGTAGAGACTGTCCTCAGCCGCCGTTTCCCAAGCGTAGTTGGTATCTGCATTCACCCCATAACGCGTTTTTGTGGCTGGCGGTGTGGCTTCATCGGTTTTGAAGTAGCCGTGCCAGTTTTCTTCGCAGGTGAGATAAGTCCCCCAGGGCGTGTAGCCCATAGCGCAGTTATTTAATGTGCCGCGTGTGCGGGTACCATCCGGGCTGAAGGCGGTTTGCACAAACTGCGAACCACCCACTGGCCCGGCAATACGCATTTCGGTACGCGCAGTAATCCGGCGATTGAATACCGAATCCTGCACGACTTCCAAGCGGCCTGTGGCGCGAGAGATTTCCACGACGGAGACACCGTGTGCTGACATTTCCCGGATCACTTCACCGAGTTCAGTGCGGCTGCCAGATTCATCCACGGTGGGGCCGCCGTTCTCGTGCATCGCCCCGAGGATGAACACGTTTTCATGGTTCATCACCAATAAGCCGTTGTCGGAGTTATCGCTGTCGAAGCCGGGCAAGGGGAAGTAATGCATGCCGTCGTGACCCGTTCCGGCACGGTCAACGTAGGTCGCGGGGTCATCGGTGCCATCATTCTTGAACGCTGGCACCGAGCTTGTGAGGGGATCCCCAAAGGCGTAGAGCACCCGCGCGCTATAGCCCTCAGGAACACGAACCGCATCCCCCTTAAAGGGCGCAATCGACGTGAACCCTAATCGAGGCTCCCCTTCAAGGCGACCACCCTCGCCGCAGGCTGACAGCGCCAAGGGGCTGGCAAAAGCCACGCTTGACAAGCCCAGACCCGCTCTCAGCGTATCCCTACGCGACAGCCGGGCATTCAATACCTCGGCAAAAGGAGTATTGGTGCTGGGGTTAATGCCTTCATCTTCGGCATCGGTCACGGTGTGGTATGAGTCGATCGAAGTCACGGTGTTCTCCATAGTCCATTCGCGAGCCATTACTCACAGGCTCGGGCAGCAAAAGCCGCCTTAGCATGTGGCCTGTAGATGAAGTGCACATGACACAACGGCGTCAGATGAGGCCTAGCGACTCTGCCGCCAACGTGATGCCGAGGACTTCAGAACGCAGCCGCTGAGTCACAGCCATTGAATGCTCCAAGGCGGGCGCGGAAATCAGAGATTTCCTACGTCGGGAGCGGGGTATCCGTCGGGCAACGCGGGCTACAATCGACACATTGCCCCGAGCAGGGTCGGCGGCAATGCGGGGCTCGGTGGTATCTGGAGGAGATATACCGAGGAGCCGTACCGGGACACTGACATGGAAGGCTCAAAGCGTGGAACAAAAAGACATTGAAGTCGGGGTATTGGAAGCGGTTGAAGAACTGCTAGTAGCTATGGAAGCCGAGTTCGAGGAAGAGCTCAGTGCGGAGGTGACCTTGGTTGAGGACTTGGAGTTCTCATCCATTGATTTTGTGCAGCTCATCGTTGCCATTGAAGAAAAACTCGGCCAGAAAATTGGCTTTCAAGACTTGCTGATGCAAAACGGCAAGTACGTGGATGATTTGAGTATTGGCCAGGTCATTGACTTCGCCACCAGTCGATTGACGAATCCGCAGGCGGCAACGGCCGCTGTCGCGGCAGCAAGCCCAGCCATGCCGTCGCCGGCAGAGCCGAGCCGTCCTAAGATTACGGACGCTGATGTGGGACGGTTTTTAGAGCTGATCAAACCTCGCCAACTCCCAGCGCCCCCCTCTGGCACCCGCAAAAACCCGCGAGCGGTCTTTATTTTGTCGCCGCCGCGATCCGGCTCCACCTTGTTACGCGTAATGGTTGCGGGCAACCCAGCACTGTTTGCTCCTCCGGAGCTGCATCTGCTGGCTTATGCCAATATGGCCGAGCGCAAAGCCGACCTGAGTGGAGAGCGCGGCGACCAGTTGGCTGAAGGTGTGCTGCGAGCCCTGATGGAAACTCGTGGCTGGACGGCTGAGCAGGCCCGAAAACGACTCAACCAAGCCGAAGCGGAAGGCGCCGGCGTAGGCACCATTTACGCTGAACTCCAGCAAAACCTGGGCGGGCGGCTACTGGTGGATAAAACCCCCACCTATGCCTACAGCCTAGACATCCTCCGCCAGGCCGAAGCCTTATTTGAAGACCCCCTGTACATTCATCTGCTACGCCACCCTTGCGGCATGATCCGCTCCTATGAGGAATCAGATCTCACACGCATGATGCCCTTGCTGATGAAAGGCAGCGAATTCTCCTCGGCCGCATTGGCGGAGATGATTTGGTTGGTGAGTAACCGCAACATTCTCCAATTCGGGCAGCAAATCCCCGCAGAGCGCTGGTTCTCATTGTCTTATGAGAACATCGTCAGCGACCCGGAGTCTCAGATGCAAGAGCTTTGTTCCTTCTTGGGCGTGCCCTTCCACGAAGACATGCTCAATCCCTACAGCGACAACAAAGCCCGCATGACCGATGGTGTGGACTCCTCGTCCAAAATGAGCGGTGACCTGAAGTTCCATCTGCACAGCCAGATTGACCCAGCCGCAGCCACGCGCTGGCAACAGTTTTGCTCGGAATCCATGCTTGGCGACGCCACCACAGACCTGATGCAGTCGCTGGACCAAAGCGTTGCCAGGATTCGTCTTTAAGCGTCGCGCTGGGCATCCATCTCCAAGCTTGCTTGGCAAAAAAAGAGCCCCGCTAGCGGGGCTCAAAAGATGCTTGTCAGCGAAAGCCAGAGCTAGATGATCTCGCCACCATCTTCGCGGCGAATGACGACGGTAGCGGAGCGTGGACGCGTGCTCCCGTCATTGGCAGGCCAGCTACCACCGGGGTGCTGCACGTTGACCATCATGGTGCGGTAGTCCGGTGTCATGACCACCCCGGTCACTTCACAGCCACGGGGTCCCACGAAGAAGCGTTTCAGCTGAGACTGGGTCTCAGGGTTGATGGTGCGATCACCAGGCAAGCGGGAGGGAATCACCGCCAACATTTGGTCGCTGGGGTCATCGCCATAGTCCAGAGGCTGACTGTTATCGGTTTGAATCCAGAGCACGCCCCGTGGGTCGAACCAGATACCATCGGGTCCGCCGAACTCGTTATCAGCGGTCAAACCGCTGATGTTGAAGCTGGAATCCGCGCTGGCCGGTGAGCCGAAGACGAAGATATCCCAGGTAAAGCGCGTAGCATCTGCCGCGCCACCTTCTTCGGCCATACGGACGATATGACCATGGGTGTTTGGCGCCCGCGGGTTCGCGGCGTTCTCGTCACCGGGGTTACGGCGAGTGTTATTGGTGAGGGTGACATACACCTCGCCGGTGTTCGGGTCCACCGTGGCCCACTCTGGACGGTCCATCGGAGTCGCACCCAAAATATCGGCTGCACTGCGGGTGTTCACCAGCAAGTTGGCCTGGGTAACAAACTCAGCGGCGAGGGCGGCGTTCTGGCTTACATCTAAAGGCATCCAGGTGCCGGTGCCGTCGGCCTCGTACTTGGCGACGTATAGGGTGCCCTCGTCGAGCATGTCGGTGTTGTCGCCGTTGGGGTTGTAAGCGCGCGCGGTAACGAACTTGTAGAAATACTCGAAACGCGCATCGTCGCCCATGTAAAAGGCCACTTTCTCACCCGAGCGAATACGTCCTGGCTGGCAGCCCTCATGGCGCATACGACCCATGGCGGTACGTTTCTTTGGGACCGAGTTGGGATCGGTGGGGTCAATTTCGACCACCCAACCAAAGCAGTTAGCTTCGTTCGCCCAATCGCCACTCGTGCTCACATCCCAGCGTGCGAATTCGCCATTGTCTTCGTCAGCAGCGCCAGCCACCTTGGCCCACAGGTAGCCAAAACCGGTAGCACCAATACCCATGCGCTCAGTTTCGCGAGGTGGGTTTTCGTCACTGGTGATGAAGTAACCCTGGATGTTTTCTTCGCAGGTGAGGTAGGTGCCCCACGGCGTGTGGCCGTTCGCACAATTATTCACCGTGCCCCGAGTCATCATGCCGCTGGGGTCATAAGGCGTTTGCAATAAGGCATCACCAGCTGCAGGGCCGGTCAGCATCATGGGCGTTGCAGCGGTGATGCGGCGATTGAAAACACTGTTCTGAACGAAACTCACTTGGCCATTGTCGGCGCGGGTAATCTCCAGCACAGACACCCCATGCGCATTGATGTCCTTGCGTACTTCATCAGGGTCGGTGGGATTGCCGTCGGCATCTTCACTCCGACCCTCGCCCGCAAACAGGGTGCCATTGGTGTACTCATGGTTCATCACCAATAAGCCATTGCGGCTGCCATCAATGGGGAAGTAGTGCATGCCGTCATGGTTCTCGCCCACCTGCTGGGCTTGTTCGGCGGCCGAGTTGCTTCCGTCTCCCGCCCAATTTGGTCCGTTGGCGGCCAGCGGTGTGCCCCAGGGCACCAGGATCTCAGCAACATAGCCCTCCGGGACCTTCACCAGATCGAAGGCGTCCGAGCCCGACACATTCGTGAATTTCAGTTCAGCCGGCACACTGTCCCCATCAGAGTCTGAGCAGGCACTCACTCCGGCCCCGGCAAAAATGGTGGTTGAGGCTAGGCCCAGCCCGCCCTTGAGTGTGCTGCGTCTGGACAGTTTGTGTTCCAGCAGCTCGTTCAAATGCGGACTTTGGCTATTCGACAACTTGGCGTTGCCCTTGCGATCTTGGCGGTCCATGTTTCCCCCAGTAAGAAACAAAAAAGAATTCCCGCACAGACAGTACGGCTGAGGCATGAAGCTTCCGTGGCCAATCTATGACGCCCAGATGGCGTTTCAGTGGCGTCGTTGTTGCCGAAATATGACGCAGCGACTGAGCCCCGGCTCAGACCAGATTTCAGGGACTCCTCGGGGAGTAAGTTGTGATCCACTCAATGGACACTGCCTGCCAGACCAAACCTTCAGAGCCCAGCCCGCTCAGAGCAAGCACTTTGCAACTCACAGGAGATGGACTTTGGCTTTAGGCTTTAACTGGCTGGAGCCGCGTGCTGACGCAGCTGTTCCAAGTTCAGTATTTGCAAAGCTTGAATGGCTGTGGCTTCCAGCACGACCTGGGGTGCGCAGCCGGCACGGCGAGCCTCTTCCCAGCGCGCCGCGCACAAGCACCAACGGTCTCCGGGTTTCAGGCCAGGAAAATCGAACTCCGGCCGCGGTGTCGACAAATCGTTCCCCCGCGCTTGGGAAAACTCCAAGAACTCTGCTGTGAGCACCGCACATACCAGATGCTGACCGCGATCATTGGGGTCATGACGGCAACATCCGTCGCGCATCCAGCCCGTGAGCGGGCTATGGCTGCAGTCCAGAAGGGTGCCGCCCAAAACGTTCTTAGGGCTGTCGTCAGGAGCGTGCATGCGATTTAGTGTGCCCTGGTGATGGCACAGACTCAAGTTGAACTTCGATGCCCCTGCATCCCCTCGATCACCGAAGCGGCGAGCACCATGAGGTTGTCCACCAACACCTCTTCCGGTGTCGCATAGTTCGACAAAATCCAATTCATCGCCACGAATATGACGGCGCCAACAATGGCCCCGCCTTGCAGCTGGGCATCTAAACCCTCCACGGTAGGCTGTGGCAGTAAGGGAGTCGCCTGCCCCACAACCAACTCAATCATGCGTTGGCTGCCCTGCCTGTATGCGCGATCTACCCGGCCAGACACCCCCAGAACCTCTAAAAACAGCACCCTCGCCCCATGGGGGTTGGCACGCAAATGGGCAAATACCGCAGCCAGCGCTGCGCGCGCCATGGATACCGGCTCTTGAGGGGCATGTGCAATGGCGGCTTGAAGCGACTCCGCAAGGTATTGCCACTGCTGTTCGTAAACCGCAATCAGCAAATCTTCAGCGTTTTCAAAGGACTCGTAGTAGTAGCGCTGAGTCAGCTCAGCCCGCGCGCACACGGCACGCACGGTCGCAGCCTTGAGCCCCTCACCGCCGATGAGCTCCAATGCGGCAGACAGGATTTTTTCCCGCCGCAGCTCTTGCCGATGAACAGCACTCGCGCCACGATATCGACGACCCTGGGTGGCATTAATCTCGCTCATCTAGGAATTCTGACATCGTTTGCATTCAGAATCCAAGGGGGCTGGCTCGCCCCCTTCATATGGCCATTTGCGGCCAATCTTAAGTCGTCGCGCGAAGCGCGTCCGGGCTGTCTGAGCTCGCTGACGCAGCCTGAGCAGAGGCTTCGGGTAACAACCACCGGTCCAGCTTGACCAGAAGCGGTGGCAGGAACAACAGGTCGTAGATCAGCGCAATGACGATGGTAATGGCCGTCAGTAGGCCCGTCAGCGCGTTCACTTGGAAGTCCGACATGGCCAAGATGCCAAAGCCTGCCGTTAGGGCCAGCGTCGTCACCAGCAAGGCGGCACCGACCGTGTTGAAGGCATAGTGCACTGCGCCCGGAGCATCCAAACCCTCCTCACGTCGGGCCCGCAGATACTTGGATAAAAAGTGCACGCTGTCGTCCACCACAATCCCTAAGGTGATGGAAAACACCGCAGCCACCGCCAGATTGACTTCGGCTACCAAAACGCCCCATACGCCAAAGCTCATCAATGCCGGCAGAGCGTTAGGAATGAGTGAGATTAAGCCAATTCGCCAAGACTTGAGCGCCAACATCATCGTGAGGCTGATACCCAGCAGCGCCACCAGACTCCCTACTAACATAGAACGGATATTGTTCTGACCAATCGTGGCAAACATCGCCGACACGCCCGTACCCGGGCGGCGCAGGTCGGGCGCATTCGCCGCAAGCCAGGCATCTGCAGCCGCCTGAGTCTCTTGGATTTGCTTGGCTTTGACCCCGCGCAACGTCACCACGAATTTGGTGGCCGACTTATCAAAGTTCACCTGGGTATTTAGATCTAAGCCAAACGGCAGTGAGAACTCGTACAGCAATAAGTACTGCGCCGCCAGATCGGCCTCCTCAGGGACTTTGTAATAGGCTGAGTCCTCCCCATGCATGTTGCGATTCAGCTTTTTGAAGGTGTCCGTAATGGCACTCACATGCAATACATAAGGCTGTTGTCGATACCACTGCGCAAAGGCCTCGACCTTACGCAAATACTCTGGGTCAGAAATACCACCAGGCTCGCCTGCCGGGAGGGAGTAGTTGATGTTGTCGAAACCAGTGAGTCGCTGTTCGACGAATTCGGCCGCATCGCGGATGGGCACGCCTGGATCAAAATATTGGTAGGTGCTGTCCGTCAAGACGTTACGTGGGGAAAAGCTAATCACCACGCCAGCAATCACGACCAAGCTCCACAGCAAGGGCCGGCGGTAGTTCAGCACCCAATGCGCCAAACGGCTCAGTCCTAATTCACGCACGGGCTTGCGCGGAGGCGTCATGAAGCCGGCCAGCCCTGGCAGCAAGGTCATGCTAAAGAACCACGCCAGCAACACCCCAATGGCAGTAATGTTGCCCAAGTCACGGAAGGGAGGCGCGTCAGAAAAATTCAGCGAGAAAAAGCCTACGGCCGTTGTCACCGTGGTCAGAAATACCGGCTGCAGGTTCAATCTCAGTGCATGTTCTAGGGCGGTATCACCATCGCTACCGGCATAGCGCGACTTTAAGTAAGTGACCAACACGTGCACGGCATCACACACGCACAAGGTCAGAATAATCACCGGCGAGGCACCACTCACCTCGTTCAGCGGTAGTCCCAACCACCCTGCCATACCCAAGCTGGCAGGGACGGTGAACACAATCACCGCGACGGTGATAGCTACGGCCCGGAAAGAGCGCATCAGCAACCAGCACAGCAGGCAGATCACCGCGAACATCATGGGGACCAGCTCCACCATGTCGCGATCCATGGACTCTTTGAAGGCATAGTCCACTTGGGGCAAACCCAACACATGCCACTCTAGCTCGGGATAGCGCTCCACCATTTCGTCGCGAATCTCACGCATGCGCATCACCGTCTCAACGGTGGCAGCCGCCGCTTCTTCCACATCATCGGTGGGCATGTTGAGCCGGGTACGGATGGCCGTAGCCGAGCCGTCTTCGGCAATCAGCGCGTTCACCAACATCGGCTCACGCAGAACAATCTGGGCGCGACGTTCAAATTCCTTAGCGCTGAGCTGCTGCGGCTCGGCGAATAAAGCCGTCACCAACAAATCATCATCCTGCCCCTGAGAATGTTGGTAGTTCGCCACCGAATCCACCCGCAGGGCGCGTGGGAATTGCCACATCCGATCAGTGAGCTCAGCCACGACCGCCATATATTCCGGCGTCAGCAAACTCGAGCCATCACGGGTGCCCACCAAAATACTGGTGCTATCGGAGCGCGTGTAGGCATCCTCCATAGCCTCGTGCGCTACCAGCAAGGGATCATCCTGATCGAAGAACTGCTTGTAGTTATTCTCGTCTTTGAGATGCGGCAAGCCGGCCACACTGGCAGCGAATACAATCACGCTCAGCAGCGCCAGCCAACCGCGGCGACGAGTCATTAAGGCAGCAAGGGAATGCGTCATGGGGGAAGTGCAATAAGGGTCTAGCGGTAGATTTTGCCGCATTGCACCATCCAGGTGACGCTTGTCATGCGTATTGACTACGCTTGATGTCCGATTTTTGGAAGATACATATGCTTATGGCCAGAACATTGCTGATGGCGGTTGCTGCCGGGCTCAGTGGTTGCGCGACTCCGGTGCTGAATCATCGCTACCCCCCCATCGGCGATATGGTGGAGGTCAATGGGCAGACACTGCATCTGGTAGATGCAGGGCCTGAGCATGATCCGGAGGGTCCGCCTCTGATTCTGGTACACGGCGCCAACTCCAACCTGCGCGACTTTGAGAGCTCTATTGCCCCGCTGCTCCGTCAACACCACCGGGTGATGACGGTCGATCGCCCAGGTTTTGGACACTCTCCCCGCCATCGGGGTCAATGGCAGGACCCCGCCCAACTCGCCGATCTCATTCTCACTGCTGCCGAGCAGCGCGGTATTGAACAGGCTGTACTCATCGGCCACAGCTGGGCTGGCAGTATTACGATGGCGGCTCTGGTAGAGCATGGACAGCGCATTCGCGGTGGCATTTCCCTCAGTGGTGCTGCCGGGCATTGGGCCGGCGGCCCAGACTGGGATCACGCCCTCGCCGGCTGGCCGATTATTGGCCCACTTTTCGCCCATACCGTGCTGTGGCCTGCGGGGAGTGTCATCCTGGACAGCGCGGTCGCCGGCGTTTTGGAGCCCAACCCCGTCCCCGAGAACTACAGCGAAAAAATTGCGGCGAGTTTGGCCCTGCGCGGGGGCACCTTCTTGGCCAATGGCCGCGACATGCGCGAGCTGAGTGAGTGGCTACAGAACTTCAGCCCGCGCTACCGGGACATTCGCCAGCCACTCCTCTTTTTGCATGGCGCCGCAGACGAACTGGTGCCCTGGTGGAATCATGGCCAGCGGGTTCTACCCGTTGTCCCGCATGCCCAGGCCCAGCTCCTCGATGGGGTGGGGCACTCCCCCCATCACGCGGTTCCTGAAGAACTCGCAAAAAGAATCAGCGCCTGGGCCCGTAGCCTGCCCGAATAAGCAACTCGCAGCTGTTGGGGGCCTGCCTCGCTAGGTGCACGCCAGGCACAGCAAAAACCCAAACAGGTGCGTGATAATGCCCCCACACTTTCAGTCGAGTTGCAGATGACCGCTCCTAAGTTTGATGTCGTGGTCTTCGGAGCCACCAGTTTTGTAGGTCAAATTTTGGCCCAATACCTCTACAACCGGCACGGCGTGGATGGCAAAAGCCTGCGCTGGGCCATGGCCGGGCGTAACCCTGCCAAGCTCGCCGAGGTCCGCAGCAAGCTGGGAGATAAGGCCGAGCAGATCGAACTTATCGCCGTTGATGCTGCCGACGAAGCCGGACTGAAGCGTTTATGCGAGTCGACCAAAGTCGTGGTTTCCACGGTTGGCCCCTACGCTTTATACGGGTCGACCTTGGTTAAGGTCTGCGCCGAAACTGGCACCGACTATTGCGACCTCACCGGAGAAGTGCAGTGGATCGCACGCATGCTGGACGAGCATGCGCAAACGGCAGCCGCCAATGGCGCGCGCATCGTGCATTGCTGCGGCTTCGACTCTATCCCCTCGGACCTGGGCGTGGCCTACACTCAGGAGCAGGCTCAGAGCCGCTTTGGCCAGCGCGCTCAGCGGGTCAAGCTACGCGTTAAGGCCATGCGTGGCACTTTCTCGGGAGGCACGGTCGCCAGCATGGTGAACGCGGCCAAAGAAGTCATGGCGAACCCTGCCGTGCGTAAAGTCCTGCAAAACCCCTACTCACTCTGCCCCAGCGACAAAAAGCTTAAGACCCGCCAGCCCAACGTAAGCGGTGCCCAGTACGACAGCGACGCCCAGCGCTGGGTGGCTCCTTTCGTGATGGCCGCCATCAATACCCGTGTGGTGCACCGCTCCAACTTCCTCTTGGGCTACGACTGGGGCGAAGACTTCCTCTATGACGAAGCCATGCTGACGGGTGCTGGCTTGGGCGGGCGCGTTGCAGCCATGGGAATGACAGCGGCCCTGGGCGCCTTCTTTGCCGGAGCCGCGCTACCTCCGACTCGCTGGCTGATGGAAAAAACTTTTCTACCCGCCCCCGGCGAGGGCCCCAGTCCTGCGGCTCAAGAAGCTGGCTTTTGGGATTACCGTTTCTACGCGCGTACTGCAGACGGCCAGTCCTTGGTGACGAAGGTCACCGGCGACCGCGACCCCGGCTACGGATCCACCGCCAAAATGCTGGGCGAAGCCGCCGCCTGTTTGGCCCAGGATGTACCCGACCTGGCTGGTGGTTTCTGGACCCCGGCCTCGGCGCTGGGTGATGCTCTACGCAAGCGGCTAGAAGCCCATGCAGGACTGCGTTTCGAGGTGCTGCAATGAGCAGCCCGCATAACCCGCTGCTGGACTGGCAGGGGCCGGTACCGCCATGGGCTGACATACAGCCAGCCCACCTGGAACCAGCGGTTGACGCCATCCTCCAGCGCAGCCGGGATGCCATCGCCGCCCTGCTGCAGCAAGACAGCTTCACCTGGGACAATTTTGGCGCGCCTTTAGAAGAGCTAGAGCAACAGCTCCATGAAGCCTTCTCACCTGGCGCTCATCTGCACAGTGTGAACAACACCGAAGAATGGCGCGCAGCTTATGAGGCCTGCCTTCCCAAGCTCACTGCCTATTCCACCGAAATGGGGCAAAACCCGCAGCTGTTCGCAGCCTGGAAGGCCCTGTCTGAGCAACCCAACCTCAGCCCCGAGCAACGCCAAATTGTAGACCACAGCCTGCGCGACTTTCGCTTGTCCGGTGTGGATTTGGAGCCCGCATCCAAGGCCCGTTTTGCGGAAATCCAGCAACAACTCGCGGAGTTGAGCAACCGCTTTGAAACCCAATTACTGGATGCGACCGATGGCTGGCATCTGCACCTGCGTGATAGCAGCCGATTAGCGGGCCTGCCTGAATCCGCTCTGGCGCAGGGGCGCGCCAAGGCCCAGGCACGCGACGAAGAGGGCTACATTTACGGCCTGGACTACCCCAGCTTCAATGCCATCATCACCTATGCGGATGACCGGGCACTGCGTGAGGAGATTTACCAGGCCTTTGTCACTCGCGCCTCCGATCAGAGTCCCCAAAATGGCGGCCCAGACAACCTGCCCTTAATGCAGCAAATCTTGGCCTTAAGGCACGAGGAAGCCCAACTTCTGGGCTATGCCAATTTCGCGCAAGTGTCCTTGGTGCCCAAGATGGCCGAGTCGCCAGACGCCGTCGAGCAATTTTTGTTGGACCTCGCGCACAAGGCCAAGCCTGCCGCCCAAGCACAACTGGCCGCGCTCAATGCCTTTGCCGCCGAACACGGCGCGGACACACCGCTAGCAGCCTGGGATATGGCCTACTGGGCCGAAAAGCATAAAGAGTCCACTTTGGGCTTGTCGGACGAGAAGCTGCGGCCTTACTTCGCCCTGCCACAGGTGCTTCAAGGTCTGTTTTCGGTGGCCCAAAAACTCTTCGGCATTCAAGTGCGGCCTGTCGCCATCCCCTTGTGGCATGCCGAAGCCCAAGCCTTTGCGGTCGACGATGAGCACGGGCAGCAGATTGCATGGTTCTATACCGACCTCTACGCCCGCGAGAAAAAGCGTGGTGGAGCGTGGATGGGAGATTGCGCCAGTCTTTACACTGGGAAGCAGAGCGCGCGCCTACCTATTGCCACCCTCACCTGTAATTTTCGGGCTCCCGTCGGTGATCAACCCGCTTTACTGACCCACGATGAAGTGCTCACGCTGTTCCATGAGTTTGGTCATGGCCTGCACCATATGCTCACGGAGATCGATCTGCCCAGCGTTGGTGGCATCAATGGTGTGCCTTGGGATGCGGTAGAGCTACCCAGTCAGTTTCTGGAGAACTGGTGCTGGGAGCGCGAGGCGCTGGACATCTTCGCCCGCCATATCGAGTCCGACCAACCGCTGCCAGAGCCAATGCTGGAACAGTTGCAGCAAAGCCGCAGTTATAACGCAGGCTTGGCCACGCTACGCCAGATTGAGTTCGCGCTTTTCGACTTAAGGCTGCACCGGGACTACTGCAGTGACCAAGCGGGTGATATCGGCGCCGTGCTGGAACAAGTGCGCAGCGAGGTTGCGGTAGTACGACCGCCCGCATACAACCGATTTGCCAACAGCTTTTCGCATATTTTTGCGGGCGGCTATGCGGCTGGCTACTACAGCTACAAATGGGCAGAAGTGCTCTCTGCCGATGCCTTTGGCGCCTTTAAAGAAGAGGGCTTATTCAACCCCAGCACCGGCGCCAGGTTCCGCGATGCCATCCTCCGGCGTGGTGGTAGCGAAGACGCCGCCGTGCTCTATCAGCGCTTCCGGGGACGCCCCCCGCAAATTGAGGCTTTGTTGGAGCAAGACGGCTTAGCAGCGGCGGCCTGAGCAAGACAAGGCCTGGCCTTGGCCAGGCCTTGTTCCGTCAATGAAGGCCGCTCTACGGCAAGCGCTCCTGCTCGTCGACCGGGCTCATATCGGGCTGCTCTAGCGCACTATCGTCTGACTGCGCCTCAGGATCTGAGCGCACCCCAGACTCCACAATCACATCGGGCTCGGCGGTCTCTACGCCGATACGAAATGCGGCGAACCCTGGCATCACGAATTGGTTCAAAGCCTTGCCCAACACGCGTCCGTCAATAGGACTGGCAATTTCCACATACACATTGGATAAAGGGTCCGTCACAGTGCCCAAAACCTCTCCCGCGCGGACTTTCTGCCCCAGCTCTACAGTGGAAAACAAGATGCCGCCACGGTCCGCACGCACCCACTCAGACTCGTAATACACCGGCTGCGCGCGATCCCAAATTGGCCGACTGCCGATCATCTCCAAGCCTGCCAACAAGGTTTTCAACCCGCGTACAGCCAGCGCGACATCTTCAGCTTGCAGACGATTGGGCTCTCCGACCTCCATGGTGACGGCGGGTATGCTCGCATCTTGCGCTGCCCGTCGCAAGGTTCCTTCTGCAGGGCGCGAATGGAGCACGGTCATCGCCCCAAAATATTGCGTGAGATCCAAGATGGCCTCATCGCGCAAATCGGCACGGAGTTGCGGCAAATTGCTGCGATAAAACGAGCCCGTGTGTACATCGACCAAGATGCTGCAGTGGCGAATGACTCGAGTGAAAAAATCATGCGCTACGCGCGAGGCAAAGGAACCTGTAGCAGACCCTGGAAAGTGCCTATTCAGATCCCGGCGGTCCGGAAGATAACGGCTGCGGCGGTGGAACCCATGCACATTCACCACCGGCACACCAATGACCGTGCCCCGTAAATCATTGGGCTGGGCCAAGGTCATAATGCGGCGGACAATCTCAATTCCATTGAGCTCATCCCCGTGGACGGCAGCCGTGAGGCATAACACCGGCCCGGCCTGGCCACCATGGCTTACCAATACCGGCACAGGCTCCTCATTCAGCCCGTAACCAAAGCCCGTACGCCATGACAAGCGGGCGCGTAGCCCGGCCTGCACAGTTTGGCCCAGCAGCTCCATGGCCGGCAGCGGCGTGGGTGTAGGGCTGGCAGCTGCAGGCTGCTCGTCCTGCCCCCAGCATGGAGTCGTCAATAGGGCAAAGACGAGGAGTCGGAGTGCTTGCAGTACCATTCCCCCATTATAGGAACAACCGTAGTGAGGACATCGATGCAGGCCAAGCAATGGTGTGCGGTGCTACTGGCCGCACTGAGCGCATGGGCCGGTGCAGTCTGGGCAGAGGCCCAGACCATGGGCTGGGTAGAAAAACTTCGGATCGCGCCGGCGGGAATCCCCCTCAAGGCCAAGCTAGATACCGGCGCGCTGACTTCCTCACTCCATGCTACCCAGATCGAATTGTTTGAACGCGCTGATGAGACCTGGGTGCGTTTCGTATTGGACGTAGAAGATGCCGATGGGCGCCAGCACACATTGGAGCTGGAGCGGCCCAAAGTACGCGGAGTGCGTATTAAGGAGCATGAAGGTGAATACGACCGTCGCCCCGTAGTCATGATGCAGTTTTGCCTAGGGCAGCAGTGGCATGAGGCCCAGTTCACCTTGGCCGACCGCTCGCGTTTTATTTATCCCGTGCTCCTCGGCCGGCGCTTTTTGCGAGGTGTGGCCATCGTGGACCCCAGCGAAACTTTCATCACCGACGCCCAATGCTCTGAGCAACCCTCATGAAGCTCCACCCCGTTGTCTGGCTTGCTGCAGCCCTGTGCATCACGGCGCTGCTGACGATGAATATCAAGCATCGCGAACTCGGTTTGCCTTTCAGCCCGGACCAAACCTCAGCCACCTGGACCATCGAAGCGCGTGCGAGCTTCCGTGGCGATGGCCGGGTCAAACTAAGCTGGGCCCTGCCAGAAGACCCACCTGGCTTCACCATTCTCGACGAAGACTTCGTAATTCGCGATTATGGGCTGGCGCAAGAACGTGTCGATGGGCAGCGCCGGGCCTTGCTGTCGGCGCGCAGAGCCTTCGGCCCGCAAGCGCTGTACTACAGAATTTCGGTCAATGCGCGCAGCACTGCCGGTCGCCAAACCAACACCTTTCCTGGCTATCCCGAGGTTCCTGATTACCCGGAGCTATACCGACCTGCTATTGAGAAGCTACTGGCCGATGTGCGCACCCAATCTGCCGACATCGCCAGCTTTGCCCGCCAGCTCATATTAGCTCTGCGCCGAGATACCGCGGACCCAGCCATTGCGCTGCTTCAAGATGAGGCCCGCAGCCTTGAGGCCCAAGCCCAACAAATCGTCGACTTACTGGCAGGCGCACGCATACCTGCGCGGGTGGTGCATGGCCTAGACCTCAAGCATGGCCTACTTGAAGGCCGCCTGAGGCCCATGCTGGAGGTGCATAACGAGCAGCAATGGCTGATGTTTGATCCGCAAACGGGCGATATGGGTCGACCAGCAGAGTTTTTGGTGTGGCATCACAGTCGCCAACGCCCCTTAATGAGTGAGGGCGTCAGCAACGCCGACCTGCGCTTTGCTGTGCGCCGCGCCGAAGCCCGCACCCTAGACCTCGCCCGCGGATTAAATGCGCCCTTGGCACAGTTCTCCCTTTTGGGCTTGCCCTTACATGTGCAGAACACCTACACCATCATGTTGATGGTGCCCTTTGGGGCGCTACTGGTGGTGCTGCTGCGTAACGTCATTGGCATCCGCACCTTCGGCACCTTTATGCCGGTGCTTATTGCTTTGGCTTTTCGAGAAACCGAGTTGTTATGGGGCGTGGTGCTGTTCTCGTCCGTAGTCGCTGCCGGATTAGCCATGCGCTTTTGGCTTGAGCACCTGAAATTGCTACTGGTACCCAGGCTGGCCGCAGTACTCACCTTGGTCATTTTGCTCATGCTGCTCTTCAGCATGGCCTCCTACAGGCTGGGCTTTGACCGTGGCCTGTCAATTGCCCTATTCCCCATGGTGATTTTGGCCATGACCATTGAGCGCATGTCCATAGTCTGGGAAGAACATGGCCCTAGAGACGCCCTGACCCAAGGTCTGGGCAGCCTCTTGGTCGCCGCCCTCGCCTTTTTGCTGATGACGCATCGGCAGCTACAACATCTGGTGGGGATCTTCCCAGAAATTTTGCTCATCGTGCTCGCCGCGACTTTGCTGCTCGGACGCTACACCGGCTACCGCCTGAGTGAGTTATGGCGCTTCCGCAGCGTCTGGCTACCCGGCTCGAACAAAGGCTCGCCGTGAAGTGGCCCTGGCAAGCGCTCAAGGCTGCGGGCATCGTCGGCATGAATGCCCGCAATGGGCATTACATTGCCCGCTACAATCAGCGCCGTCTTTATCCGTTGGTCGACGACAAGCTACGTACCAAAAAACTCGCCGAAGCGGCAGGCATCCATGTGCCAGAGCTGTATGCTGCCATTCATACCGAGCACGACATCGCTGGCCTCGCGGCGCTACTCGAGCGACATGAGCGCTTCGTGATCAAACCGGCCCATGGAGCGGGCGGTGAAGGCATTGTGGTCATTAACGGCCGCCAAGGTCAGGACTTTGTTCGCGCTGGCGGCCAGCCCATTAGCCTAGACGCCCTGCAGCATCACGCCTCTAACATCTTGTCCGGCATGTTCAGCCTCGGTGGCATGCCGGACCAGGCGATGGTGGAGTACTGCGTCGACTTCGACCCGGTATTTGCCCCTATTACGCATCACGGTGTGCCAGATATCCGCACTTTGGTGTTTCGCGGGGTTCCGGTCTGCGCCATGGTTCGCCTGCCCACACGAGAATCCGACGGCAAAGCCAATTTGCATCAAGGCGCAGTGGGCGCCGGTGTCAACCTTGCCACAGGCCATACTGTTGGCGGCGTTCACCATAACGCTCCGGTTCAGCAGCACCCGGACACCGGGGCCCAGTTGGCGCACTTTGCCATTCCCCACTGGCCTGAGCTGCTGCTGTTGGCAGCTCGCTGTTATGAACTGGCTCCCCTCGGTTATTTGGGCGTCGATATTGTGCTGGATCGGCAGCTTGGACCTTTAATGCTGGAGCTCAACGCACGCCCTGGCCTTTCCATTCAATTGGCGACCGGCCAAGGCTTAGCGCCGGCCTTAGAGCGGATTGCCGCGTTGCCAGAGATCCCCAGCGACGCACTAGCCAGAGTGCGCATGAGCGTGCCGGATTTCGACCCCAATTCCACGCCAAGCTCCACGCTCCCCGACCCGGACCTGCATCAGGAGTTTTACTTCTGAATCGCCGGCCTTGCCCTTAGCTGCCATTGGCAGCTAAGCCGCAGTGACGACGGGTCTACGCGAGACAGCCACCCGGAACGCCCGCCGTCTGGCGCAGTGCACACCCATCCGCCCTTAATCCTGAGCCGGTTTTTAGCTATCCATTGGCTCGTGGCCTGGTTCAAGCATGGCGGCTGTGCTGCCTGTACTCACAACATGCCCCCGGTAGCGCTTCCCTTTGACCAAAGCACAGAGGACTCAGCTGGGTGATGCTACAAAGACGTCGGTGTTATCACTATTTCGCAATGAGCCTGCTGCTGTTGAGCAGTGCCACAAGCCAGGCTCAGCAGATGCCGCCTGCCGAGCAAGCTGCGCTTGAGGCCCAACGCGGCAACTACGCCATTGCCTACTGCTTATGGCGCGCCTTGGCCGACCAAGGTGACGCGGATGCCCTGCTGAATCTGGGCTGGATGTATCACAACGGCTATGGTCTGATCTTGGATGACGCACAGGCCTTAGCGCTATGGCAAGACGCGGCCAGCGCCGGCCAGCCAGAAGCGTGGTTGGCCATCGGCAACTTGTATCGCCTCGGCGGCCGTGGCGTACGCCGCAATTTAGGCCAAGCCGCCCAGTACCTGCTCAAATCAACTGCTGCAGGTATTCGTGACGCCGACGCGTTAGCCCGGGTTGTTCTCAGCCAACTAGACGAAGATAGCAGCGGCCAAAGGCTACTGTTACTCAAGGAATACTCGGCAGTGCTAGGCGGCCAACTTGAGGTCAGCGTCGAACGCGCAAACTTTCGCGACCAGGCCTCACTGAATTCAAAAATTCTGCGCGGCTTAACCCAGGGCGCCCAGCTCACCGAATTGAACCGCAACGGGGACTGGGTGCATGCCGCCGTCAATGATGACGCCCTCGTCGGCTGGATCCATCATTCTATTGTGCGGCCACGCCCTGTGAGCGCACCTTAGCGAATCAGCTCGCAGGCCTACTCCAGGCCTTCTACGTTATTCCAGCTCTTGTTTGAAGCGCTGAATCCTCGCCACGTAGTTCTGCGTTTCTTTGGGTGCCTGAGGGCGAATATGCTCCCAGCGATCCGCGGGCGGAGGTGTGCGCCGCTTGGCTTTCAATGCCCCCCCGAGGCCGGCGTTGTACCCGGCAAAGGTGAGGCAGAGCTTTTCGTAATCAGACAGCCCCGCCCAGCTTTTTTGCCGGTAGAGGTAACGGTCGTAATAGATTCCGGCGGCGATATTCCAGCGTGGGTCACTAATGTCTGTGTAATGCGGGTTTTTCGCGCGAATCTCAGCAAAAGTGGCCGGCATTATTTGCATGATGCCAACCGCCCCAACGTGACTCTGGGCATCGGGTTTCAAGCTGGACTCAGCAATGGCCTGGGCTTTGAACCAGCGCCAGTCAAAATTCGGGCCGAAGTAGCGTTTGGTGTACTTGCGAAAATGGGCGTCGTAGTCTTCCGGCCAATCTCGCGATGCATGCACGGAGCCGCACATCAGAGCCAATGCCAAGAGGGTCACCGCATAGCGCATGGTCCTAGTTCAAGCTCAGGCCAATCACCAGCCCCATTCCGATGCCGATACCGATGAATATTCCCATCACCGCCAGACCAACCGCCACGTTGCCTTTTTGCAGCTCGTCACTGATACGGAACTGCATAAAACTCCGAAAGAAGCGCACGCTGGCCCAGCCAAAGAGAATCAGCAGCACTCCGCCCAAACCGGCATAGAGAAGGTTGAGAGTGATTGGGTCCATGCAAACGATCCTTCAAAAAAACAGATGTAGCAGCAAGGGCCACGCCCCCACAGGGACCTGACGGTATGTCACCTCGAGTCAAGGATTAATCAACTTAGCCGTCATGAATGGGCATACTGCGAGCATGGAGACACAAGCTCATCATGGCCGTCTAGGCAACGCATCCCGCACACATCGCCCCTGGCTGCGGCAATATTGGTTTAGCCAGGCATGCCAAACCGCAGCATCCGGAGCCGCACAAATATGACCACGCAGAACTGTGCTCTGGTCGTGGGAGTTGGAGAGCGCCAGGGGATTGGCGGCGCCACCTCCGTCTTACTCGGGCAACAGGGCATGAAGGTGTTTATGGTCGGGCGCACGCCAGGCCGTTTAACCCCCATCGTGCGGGCCATCGAAGACCTCGGAGGGACGGCCCAGGCAATCTACGCCGACTGCACTGACGCCCCACAAATGGAGCAGGTGTTTGCAACCATCCGCGACAGTGGCCTGCCCCTGCGCTTTGTGCTGTACAACACCGGCCGCAATCTGCCCTCAGCCTTCCTGCAAAGCTCCGCCGAGCAACTCGACGGGCAGTTCAAACGAGGGGCGTATGGTGGCCTGATCACCGGCCAGGGCGCAGTGCGCCTGATGCTCCATAACGCAGCCGAGCAGGGCCAGCGTGGCTCGATTTTTTACACCGGGGCCAGCGCCTCCCTGCGCGGCAAACCACTGTTTGCCGGTTTTTCTGCCGCCAAGGCTGGCCTCAGAGCGATGGCGCAGTCCATGGCTCGTGAGTTTGGGCCGCAGGGTATTCATGTAGGTCATGTCGTGATTGATGGCGTGGTCGATGGCGCAATCGTTCAGCAATTTGGTTCCGGCTTAGGACGCCTGCTGTTACGCCGTAAGGGCAAGGACGGCAGCCTGCACCCCGACGCAGTCGCACAAACCTTTTGGCAGCTCCACCAGCAGCCGGTCAATGCCTGGACCCATGAGCTTGACCTGCGTCCTTACAAGGAGCCCTTCTGATGGCCAGAGCGTCTCAGCATGACCGCGGCATATTCGGCCGCCTGCTTCGTGAAATTGCCGAACAACGCCTGAACTTGGCGCAGCGAAAACGCAAGCGCGACGCGTTTGGCAGCGACAAGCGTCAGCCGGCCCTGCTCATTTTTGGCGCAGGCGCTCAGCCTGGCATCGGTGCAGCCATTGCCGCACGCTGCGCAGCTGAGGGGATGCACGCCTTTATCAGTGGTCGTAATGCCGCCAAGGTGGAAACCACGGCGCAGGCCATTCGTGACGCCGGTGGCCGCGCTCAGGCCCTCACCGTAGATGTCCGCGACCCCAACGCCATCGCAGACGCCTTCGCCACGGTGCGCGAACACGCTTGTCGCCTGGAGCTGGTCGTTCACAACGTGGGTACTAATCGGCCGACTCCATTTTTGGACATCCGCCCTGAAGCGCTGGAAAAACGCTGGATCAGCGACTGCCGCTCGGGCTTTCTCATCGGCCAGCAGGCGGTGTCCTGCATGCTGGAACAAGCGGATAGCGAGCGCGGCCGCGGGACCATTATTTTCACCGGCGCCTCGGCATCCTTACGGGGCCGCGCCGGCTTTGCAGCCTTTGCTCAAGCCAAGGCTGGACTGCGCATGTTGGCTCAAGCCATGGCGCGCGAGTTTGGCCCAGAAGGGATCCATGTCGCGCATACCATTATTGATGGTGTCGTCGACGGCGATCGACTGCGCCGCAGCATGCCAGAGTATCTCAAAGCCCAAGGCGAGCAAGGCTGCCTGGACCCGGCCGCCATTGCCGAGAACTACTGGACACTGGCCCAACAGCATCGCTGCGCTTGGACCCAAGAGTTAGATTTGCGACCCTCCAGTGAATCTTGGTGACTTGAAACCATCCGTTGTTGTCCCTGCCAACACTCCTTAGAAGTCACTCGCTGTGATGCTAAGGCGATGGGCTTGCTGGGCCCGCATTCCCTGAACAGACGGTACTGCCAAAAAACCGACGAGCTTTTCCCCTTCACCACCTGCGTACTCATTCGTAGCAGGCCCCTGATGATGCTCTGCCAAAAGCAGTGTGAGGCCCAAGACCATTGAACTCACCAAGAATTGACATCTGACAGTTTTTTGACGCGCATCCCCCTATACCTAGTGACTCTACTTCGTGTCATTGGTGTTGCTACATGTACTGCGCTTTTCTTTCCCCGGTGTCAAAGCGCGTCTACAGCGCCCCCCTTCAATCCTCTCCAGGAATCGGGGGGTCGCTCAAAACTGCAGTCCTGACGGCAGTAACGCTGTGCACACTCAATGCGTGTGGAGGGGGCGAGCAAGCTGCGAGTACCCCAGAAGACCTGCCAGAACTGGTCTATCCCTGGTATCTCTCATTCGGAGGCGAAGGAATGAGACTGGGCGCCGCCGACAACCCGGACACGTTCCCAGCTGTTGATGTCACGATCTTTGCGGCGGCTCTAGGCGAATCGCTTTTACAAATCGGCCAGGTCACCAATTTGGCACTGGCGCAATTGGTGGAGCAGACCACATCGTTCACCTCTCTGAGGTGTGAAGATAACGCTCAAGACTCCCAGGAGTACAGCATTGAATGGCTGGATCGAGATAGCGATGGAAGTGTGAATCCGGGTGATCAGATCAAGCTGGAGTACGACAGATGCTCCATGCAGGCTCTGGGCGCCCAAGTGTCTGGCTCTGTAAGCATGATGATGCGCAGCGGGACTCTAGATGCCAGCCAGAGCCAAACGAGCATGGAATTTTTCATGACTCTTCGAAGCCTTTCCATCAGTGACACTCTTCCGGTGTCTGGGACCTGGCTGTTTCGGCATACAGAGCATCTTGGTAGGGCCACCATTTCGGTGCACAGCACGGAGACTCCGGCGCGTGTATCCATGGATGCCGGTGGCGCACCGCTGACGGTACTGGTGAGCGAGTTTTCTGCGGAGAAGTCGCTCAGTTATCCAGACTATGGCAACACCTTTGCTTACTCTGGGCGGTTTGACTTTCCGCAGCTTGATGCCTTCGTCGAGCTATCCACGGACACGCCATTTTCGGGGTCTTTTGCTGAGCCACCTAGCAGCGGTGGCTTAACTTTGACTGGCGGCGCGGGGACTCAAGGACAGTTAAGGGCTCGTCCCGTGGACGCAGATTTAGAGTTCCGGGGCGAGTATGACGGCGACGGACTCTTTGACGACGACAGACTGCCCTTAATGTGGACCGAGGTATTAATTGGTTCCTCCTTAGTGCCACTGTTCCCTATGCTGGAATCGAATTACATCCTCCCGCCTTTCGATGTTCGTGCCGAGGTCCTGGAGCTGCCTGGCGAAGGTCATGCCTTGGAAGCTGGGTGGGACTTCTCGAACGTCTACGTGAGCTTGCCCAATCTTGGCGACGTAGTACGCATTGACCCCGCGAGTTTCGCCATAGCAGAACACATAGCCGTGGGTCCTGAGCCCCGCGGCATGCACCTGGGATGGGAGCGCCTACACGTCGCCCGTCGAGGAGGCCTCAGTTCAATATCGCTCAGAGATGGCTCCCTGGTCACACTAGAATTGGGCTCGGTGTGGGACGCAGAGCAGGGTTGGGATGTTTCAGCCGCGAGCCCGATCCAACTCCTTATCAGCGCCAAACCCGATGCTGGTCGCTCGGCCTACCTTGCCAGCGTGGAATACGAACCCCAGCCAGATGGGTATCCGTTCTTTGCACCAGTCAAACGTGCACTCGACGGGGAGTCTTTGCAGAGTGCATTGATCTTTGCACCAAGCGAATTTGGATCTCCCGGCGCTTACGCTGCGCAATTATCTGACCCAGCGGTGGTGTATGAGTTCGACGGCGTAGACCTCACCCCGGTTGCGACGCAGCGTCGCGTTCTGGAAACGAGCATAAGCAGCGAAGAAGGCCCGAGCCCCACTCTGACCCTTAGTGACATGCAAAACCTAGTGTTCACCAGCGCAGGCCAAGCGCTTGATACGACGGATCTGTCGGCTGTCGGCAATATCGTCCCCGGCCCCAATACCGTGTTGGACGAACACATTATTGTCAGCCAAGGCAACAGCCTGATTTGGCACTCTTTGGCGACGCTGAAGGAGACTCAGCGGCTACGCCACAACTGCCCAGATGGCGCGACTAAAGCCGTACTCGCGACCGGTGACGCCATACTGATACTACGCGGCGACTATCTATGCCGTGTCCTGACTTATTGAGCCCGCGACACATCGAATCTCTCTCCACCATGCAGGTGCAGGTGCAGGTGCAGGTGTTGTGGTCTAGGGCCTAAAGTAAATCAGCTCTTGCTTAGGAATCGCTTCGCCCATGGCGTCTTGCACGCCCGCTTTAATGAGTTCGGCTGTCCAGTTCCGAATATAGGCCTCGATTCCCTGTCTATAGAATCGATCTGGGTTCTTAGGGTCAGCCGGCGGAACCAAGTGTTCGATTTTGGGGTTTGCGAGTTGGCACCCGCGACTGTTGGTCCGTGCAGGGCTCGCCAAGTAGGCGTGCATACAGATATTAGAGTAGGCCATGTGCCGATTAGAACCGAGGAAGGAGAAGGTAAAAGGGCCGTAGTGACCCGAGGGATGGCTCACATCGCTTAGCATCACAGCGCCCTCTCTGGACCAAACCCGGATGATCAAGTCGAGATCATAAGTCTTGGTAATCTCCGTGATGATCTGTTCAGCATCGGGTGATGCAACCAAATTCCCGTCCCACTGCCTGGGAACAAAGGAGTTCTCCAAAGCCTCACGTTGCTGCAGCGATAGGTCTAAGGCAACAGGAACCATGCCCGCTCGCCTCAGCTCACGCTCCAACCTTTGCTCTACGAAGGGCTGCATTGGTTTAAGTAATGGATAGTCATTAGTCGCGTTGTTAAATATCGTGGTGCCGACATAAACATGCGTCATCTGATCAGGAAAGCCATGGAAAACCATCCCGACACGGGAGTTCTCGGCAACGGGAGATCGAATTAATGGCTCATGGGCACAGCCAGCAAGTACGCCACCAATGAGCACCCATGCGACCCCACTCCCAGAAAAAAAACTTGCACTGAAGAGCTTTTGAGTGATCTTCCGGCACACCATATCCCCTACCCCATTGTTGTTTCCTCACTTCAGCATAGACGATTACCTGGCATGGACCAACGCGGTCCATCACTAGGCTGTCGCCACTCAAACCTCTGGAACAATCCACCCCCGGCTAAGCTCAGAAGAGTCATCGATGACGGCAACCAATACGGGGACACCACGCCCCAGCTGGGCATCTACCAGCTGCCCGTCGTAGGCAGGTAAAGCGCCGCAGTCCTCCGGCTGCAATGGCGCCAAAGCCCACCTTGGAGACAGGAGGCGAGGTTTATGCTCAAGATTCTCCAAGGTTTGCCGCTGGGCAGCTCCCATCCACCACCCCCACTCAACGTTCGGCTCGCAGTGTGCCGGCAAATCCGGCCGGGGACCATGCCGAAAACTCTCCCAAGGTAGAAAAAGACGCCCAGCCATCAAGGCCCAACGTTGGTAATGCTGAACTCCTAAGGAGCGCAAGCAGCTCTGTCCTGCCGGCGTAGCGCCAAGTTGTAACTGGCGCTCCTGCATGTGGCTGTATTTCAGATCCAGGCGGTCACGCCCCCGAGGCCCCACCCAGTTGTGCATCAATGTGGGATCGCCCTTGCGATGCAGATACTGCTTAAAGGCGAGCTCAAGATGAATATGCACGTCTTGCTGCAGATCCCGAAGAACCACATCGAAAGCCCCCACAGTACGCTTATCTTCACGGACTTGAAGATCATGGGCTAACACTTCGAACCGCTGCGAGCCGCGAAGTAGCGCAACCACCAAGGCCTCAAAGTAACGCCCCGAGCGTCGCTCCTGTAGTGCGGCTTCCAAGGCCTGATCAGATAGGGTGTCGATGACACCCTCTAAGTCCGAGCGCAACTCCTTCAGGTGCGCTGTTGCCAGCCACCCGAGGTTTGCTTGGGACGCCCCACTTACAATGGGCGAATGCGCCAAGAGCCAGTGTAGGTCGCGCCGAGCGCGTTCTGATCCGTGAGCTGCGTGAGCGTCGTTCACACTAAGAATCGTGAGGGCTGCAATTACCGATTGTCGCAGATGAGTGACGAGAGCTTGCTTGACATGGACCCTGACGGCAGAGCACGCAGTCGCCACTAGCTCATCTTCCCAAGCCAGCCGCTAGCTCCGTCCACTCCACGTCGCCATACCCAAGCTCCTCCTGCAGGGTAGGCACGTGTTGGCCGACGATATCCGTCTTCAAGTAGACCGGAACCAATAATCTGCGCCAATCTGCGGCCCAATGGCCTTCGCTTGAGCCTGCTTTGTTGCCGCAGATTCACGTCGATGCAAAGAGCAACAGCCAATAACCCGTCGGACCAAGGCTGGACCAAACCGACCGCATATCCAGCCCTCGCCCTAAAGCCTCATTCCCATCTGTGGCCATCAGTGACCATCTGTGGAAAAACAATCTGCGAGAATCTGCGGCCCAGCTGCTTCTGCTTAAGCCTGCTCTGCTGCCGCAAATTGAGGTCAGCCGACACGGTGGGACTTCAGCCGGCCACCGCCTCGGTGCGTTGGCGCAGGTCGCGGCCGGCTTGCTTAAGCTGACGCATGCGGGCGCGGGAGAGCTTCCATTCGTCTCGGAAGTGGCGCATGTAGGCGGTGAGCGCGCTGATCTCTTCAGGAACATCTCGGCCCTCTGCAATCGCAATGATGTTGCGGTAGAACCAAGCCACACTGGCCTGAACATTGAGGGCTTTGATCAGGCTATTGGAAGAGTAGGGCCCCCAGAAACCAGGGCCCAGGCGCAAATTTTCTTCAGGCTGTGGAAGCCGGTAGTCCGCATCTGCCAGCAATTTATGACCGGCATCCGGCTCCACGCAAAGTGGACGCGCAATGCCAACCACATCCAGGGCATTGTCTGCCAGGGCTTGGTCCATCACGCTGCGCGATCGAAACCCGCCGGTGATGCAGATAGGCAAACTGACAGCATCGCGAATCTGTGCGGCGTACTGAATAAAGTAGGCCTCGCGCGCTAGGGTGCTTTCCGACTTACGGGTACTGCCATCCAGGGGCGCGAAGTCCTCATAGGTACCGCCGGATATTTCCAGCAGATCCAAGCCTTCGGCTTGTAGCCACTGCGCCACCTGGCAGCACTCTTCCAGGGTAAAGCCATTCTTCGAGAAATCCGCAGAGTTCAGTTTCACACTCACCGGGTAGTCCGGGCCCACGGCAGCGCGTACGGCACGTACGGCCTCTAGAAGCATGCGGGCACGGTTTTCCAAGGCGCCGCCCCATTGATCATCGCGCTGGTTGGTGCGCGGGGAGAGAAATTGGCTCAACAGATAACCATGTGCACCATGCACCTGTACGCCGGTAAAGCCCGCGCGTTTGGCACCAGCGGCAACGCGAGCATAGCCCGCGATGGCCGTACGAATATCGTCTTCGGTCATCGCCTGTGGCTGGCCAAACAGCCCGCCCAGCTTGAGCTGCACCGGAGACGGAGCCAGCGGGTGGGTATTGGATAAGCGCGTACATTGGCGACCGGGATGACTGATCTGCATCCAAAGCTGATTCCCGTGCTCGGTACCGGCCTCGGCCAAGCGCGCCAGTTCGGCTTCGCCACCGTTGCCGTCGAAAACGATATTGCCCGGCCGCTCCAGGTAGCGGTAATCCACCATCACGTTGCCGGTAATCAGCGTGCCTACACCGCCAGCACTCCAACGTCGGTACAAGGTGTTATGCCGCTCCGTGGCAATGCCCAAGGGCGTTGCCAGCCCCTCGGTCATGGCCGATTTCAGCAGCCGGTTGGGTAGTTCCACCCCACAGGGCAGACGCAGAGTTTGGGCCAATGCGGTCATATTGTCGTCCTCAAGGCGCACGGGGCTTAGCGTACGCAAAAAAAGGGAGCCCGCAGGCTCCCTTCGCATCATAGATCTTTAAAAGGCAGCGCCGAAGCTGCGGCTCCAGCCCACAGTGAACTGCGGACGCTCGCTCTCCAGCACTGGGTTAAGTGCCGTCAGTCCGTGGCTGACGCCGATGGTCGTACCGGTGATGGCCATGGCTACCTGACCCGCCATACCGTAGTCCTTGATGAAGCTCAGGCCGTAGTGCGCATAGTCGTCATCTGCGAACTGCTCGTAGTAATCGCCGGTTCCTAGGAAGTAACCCGCATTCACGCGTAAGTACGCATCAGCCAGCAGATCAAACTCATAGTTGGCCTCCACGTAGGCATATTCGTCTTCATCCGCCAAAGTGGTGCCGAAGCCGTAATACGCGTAGGTGTTCAGCCGGCCCCAGTTCAGGCCCAGGTAGGCTTCGCTACGGTTCACGCCGTCATCGGCTTCACCCGCACTCGGGTCAAAATAGCCAATTCCACCGATATCCAGGCTGAGTGTGTCAGCCAAACGCATGGCATAGCCGGCGTAAAGGTCCACTTCTTCATTGCCGGCATTGCCGCTTTCGGCCACCCAGCCGGTAAAGCCCGCATTGGATACCCAACCTCCAACATAAGCGCCGATGCTATCGAAGCTGTAGTCCAGGGAGGCCCAAACCTGGGCGCCGTCACTTTGCGGCACACCGCGGAAAACATACTCGGAGCTAATTCCGAGGTTGATTTCGCTGCTGGCAGCGGCAGTACCCGCGACCAAGCTCAGCATCAATCCAGCGCTCGCCAATTTCCGGCTCATGAAGCGTCCTATCCCAAATGTTTGTGCGCGTATTATGCCGATCCTCAAGCGAACTGGCAGGCCACCTTCCCCGGCCCAGCAGCTGCAGGCTTGAGCTCGGGCACCGTTGCGCTGCAGCTGGCCTGAACCATGGGGCAACGCGTTCGGAACACGCAGCCGGATGGTGGTGACAACGGTGAGGGCAACTCACCGCTGAGCAAAGTGATGTCTTTGTTGCGCTCGGTGTCCGGGTCGGGCACCGGAACGGCGTCAATGAGAGCCCGCGTATACGGATGCTGGGGAGCTTGGTACAGATCATCCCGCGAAGCATGCTCCATAGCCTTGCCCAAATACATCACCAAAACCTCATCTGAGATATGGCGAACGACGGCCAGGTCATGCGCGATGAACAGCAAACTCAGGCCCATCTCCTTTTGCAGATCCATCAGCAGGTTCACGATCTGGGCCTGAATGGAGACATCCAGCGCACTCACCGGCTCGTCGCAGATCAGCAATTTGGGGTCAACGACCAGGGCGCGTGCAATACCAATGCGCTGACATTGACCGCCTGAAAACTCATGCGGGTAACGGTTGACCTGATTGGGCAGCAAGCCGACCAATTCCATAGACTCGCGCACTTTTGTGCGCCGACTCTGGGCATCCATTTCCGGGAAAAACACCCGCAGCGGCTCAGCAATGGCCTCGCCCACAGTCATCCGCGGGTTCAGGCTGGCGAGTGGGTCTTGAAAGACCACCTGCATGGTCTTCCGCAATGGGCGCATCTGCCGCGCACTCAGCCCTGAGAGCGGCTGACCATTGAGCCAGATTTCGCCAGATGTTGGCGGGTGAATGCCTAAGATGGCACGCGCCAAGGTCGACTTACCACAGCCAGATTCCCCCACCACGCCCAATGTTTTGCCAGCTTCTAGCTCGAAGCTGACGCCGTCCACGGCTTTGACCACATCGGTTTGAAACAGGCCACGGCGAATGGGGAAGTGCACGCGGACATCGTCTAGCTTCAGCAAAGGCGCCGTCATGTCAGATCTCCTACCGGCACATGACAAGCACGCGCGCGTTCTTCTTGGTGGTAGGTGAGTACGGGACGCTCACTACGGCAACGCTCTTGTACATCCACACAGCGCGGGCTGAAGGGGCAGCCCACAGGCAAGCTCGTGAGATCAGGGGGGTTCCCTGGGATGGTCAACAAACGGCCATGATCAGCACCATCCAAGCGCGGCACGCTTTTGAGGAGGCCGCGCGTGTACGGGTGCTGAGCCTCGTTGAACACCTGATCCAAGGTGGCGTACTCCATGACCTGCCCACCGTACATCACCATCACACGATCACAGAGTCCGGCCACAACACCTAGATCATGCGTGATCAAAATGATCGCGACCCCGAAATCCTGCTGCAGATCTTTGAGCAGATTGAGGATCTGCGCCTGGACGGTCACATCCAAGGCTGTGGTCGGCTCATCGGCAACTATAAGTTGCGGTTTGCAGAGCAATGCCATGGCAATCACAACGCGTTGGCGCATGCCCCCGGAGAACTCGTGCGGATAGTAGTGCACACGATTCTTGGCATCGGGAATCTTCACCGCGTCCAAAACCTCGATGGCACGGGCCAGCGCTTCTTGCTTGGTCATGCCCCGATGCGCCATCAGGCTTTCGGTGAGCTGGGTAGAGATACGCAGATATGGGTTCAAGGACGTCATTGGGTCTTGGAAGACCATGCCGATATTGGAGCCACGAACCGCGTTGAGCTCATTGGTATTCATGGTGAGCAGGTCGCGGCCGTTGAAGACCACCTTGCCGCTGGCTTTGCCGTTAGCGGCCAGCAAGCCCATGATCGACAACACCGTCTGGCTCTTGCCCGACCCCGACTCGCCCACGATACCCAGGGTTTCCCCGGCACCCAGCGAGAAGTTCACACCGTTAACGGCTTCAACTTCGCCGTCATCCGTTTGAAAGCGTACGCGGAGGTTATGGACCTCCAACAAACTTTGCGTGGCCACCTTAACGATCCTTGGGATCGAGCGCGTCACGCAGCCCATCCCCGATAAAATTGAAACAGAACAGCGTCAGCGCCAGGAAAATTGCCGGGAAGATCAGCATCCACACCGCCGATTGCATTTCCTGAGCACCCTCGTTGACCAAGGCCCCCCAGCTGGTGAAGGGCTCTTGTACGCCCAGGCCCAGGAAGGATAGGAAGGACTCCACCAGAATCACCTGGGGAATGGTCAAGGTGACGTAAACCACCACCACGCCCAACAGGTTGGGGACGATGTGGCGGAAGATGATGCGGCGGCTGCTCACCCCACAAGCCACCGCGGCTTCGATGAATTCACGCCGCTTCAGGCTGATGGTTTGCCCGCGCACAATGCGCGCCATATCCAGCCAATTGATAGCGCCGATGGCGATAAAAATCAGCAGAATATTTCGGCCAAAGAACACCATCAGCAGAATCACGAAGAACATGAAGGGCATGGCGTAGAGGATGTCCACGATACGCATCATCACGTTGTCCACCCGACCACCGACATAGCCAGCAATGGCGCCCCAGGAGATACCGATCACCAGGCTTACGATGGTAGCCACCACGCCAATTAGCAGACTGATGCGCCCGCCTTCCAGAGTGCGCACAAAAAGATCGCGCCCGACAGCGTCGGTGCCGAAATAGTGACCCGTGCTCCAGCTAGGACCCTCGGACACATGGTCCCAATCGGTAAAATCAAAGTTGAACTGGGACAGCCACGGCCCGAAAAGCACCAGGAAGGTGATCAGCCCCAGAATGGCCGTCGCCGTCAGCGCTGCCTTGTTCGCTTTGAGCCGGCGCCAGGCATCAAACCATAAGCTGCGGCCCTGAACATCCTGCTGCACCGCTGCGCTGTCAACGCTGCCCGCTTCTGCCGCAGCTGCCAGAGTCTCTGCGTTACGCGTATTAGTCATAGCGCACCTTCGGGTCGAGCGCGCCGTAGAGCAGATCGACAATGAAATTGAACACGATGATCAGAATTCCGTAGAACACCACTACACCCATCACCAAGGTGTAATCCCGGTTCAGCGCTCCCTGCACAAAGAAGCGGCCAAGACCAGGGATACCGAAGATTTTCTCAATCACCACCGAGCCGGTAATGACCGCCGCAGTGGCGGGCCCCAGGTAGGACAGAACGGGCAAAAATGCGGGCTTCAGCGCATGCCGCATGATGATTTTGAACTCAGAAATGCCCTTAGCGCGCGCCGTGCGAATGTAGTTTTGGCGCAGGGTTTCAATCATGGATGAGCGCATCAGCCTTGCGATGTAGGCGATTTGCGGTAAGGCCAAAGACACCACGGGCAACACCAGTTTGGCGCCTCCACCACCATCCCAGCCACCGGCCGGCAGCCAGCCCAAGCCCACGGCGAAGAACAAGATCAATAACGGCGCCACCACAAAGTTGGGAATGGAAATTCCCGTCATGGCTACCGTCATCACGGTGTAGTCCGTGGGCTGGTTTTGACGCAAGGCCGCCACAATACCCAGAGTGCCACCGACAATTAGTGCCAGAAGCACGGCCAAACCACCGATGGTCAGGCTCACTGGAAAACCCTGAGCGATGAGCTCATTCACCGAATACTCACGGTATTGAAAACTGGGCCCGAAGTCCCCTTGGAGGATGTTGCCCAGGTAGCGCAGATACTGCTGCACCAGGGGTTCATCCAGGTGGTAGGCCGCATTCAGGTTGGCTTCAATTTCCGGCGGCAAAGACTTCTCACTATCGAATGGCCCCCCTGGGGCAATGCGAATCATGAAGAAAGCCAGGGTAATCAGCACCAGCAGTGTGGGGATCGCTCCCAGCAGGCGCTTGAAGGCATAACGCAACATGGATCAGGTTCCTAAGCGCTACTGGGGCGTAGCCAGTAAACGGAAATTCTTGGAGTAATGATGGTCCATGATGTTGGGCGCATAACCGTCCACCAGCGGGCTGATCATGCGCTTGGACACATAAAAGTAAATGGGCAGGATTGGCAAGTCTTCCAAGAGCAGTCGCTCAGCATCTTGCAAAAGCTCACGCCGGCGATGCTCGTCAGCCTCGATGGAGGCCTGCTCTAGCAGGGCATCGTATTCGGGGTTGCTGTAGCCGGAATCGTTGATGCCATGTTTGGTGTGTAAAAGCTCGGCAAAGGTATAAGCGTCGTCGTAGTCACCAATCCAGCCAGCACGGAATAGCTGTGTGATGCGTTTTTGCTTACGGGTTTGCAAAAACACCTTCCATTCCTCATTGATGAGGTTGACCCGAACGCCCAGGGCTTGCTTGAGCATGGCGGCCATGGCCACGGCAACTTTCTTGTGGTTTTCGCTGGTGTTATAGCGCAGCTCAATGCGCAGCGGGTTCTTGTCTCCGTAGCCTGCTTTGGCATACAAACGTCGCGCCTCGGCCAAGCGTTCTTCTTGGGTCCAACTCGCCCATTCCGGCACCTGAGCTTGGTAATTATTCACGCCGGGAGGAACCCAGGAGTAGGCAGGCTGTTCGCCCAGACGGGTGACCTTCTCGGTCAGAATTTCCCGATCAATAGCCATCGTCAGCGCACGGCGCAAGTCTGGGTTGTCCTTAAAGGGCGGCTGGGTGACGTTAAAGCCGTAGTAGTACACGCCCAAATAGGTGCTGATGTGAAACTGCTCCGACATGTTCTCGCGGATCCAACGAACCTGGGCCAGTGGCACTTCGTTGGTCCAATGCAATTCGCCGGCACGAAACCGCTTGAGCTCAGAGGACTGGTCCTCCGTAGCGTGGTAGTACACCTCGTCTAACACCACATCCTCGGCGCCCCAGTAGTAAGGATTTTTCTTGAGCTGAATGTGCGACTGCACCACCCAATCATCGAGCACAAAGGCGCCATTGCTGACCAAGTTCCCAGGTCTGGAGAAGCGATCACCATGCTCACGTACGGAGGCGGCGTGCACTGGGTAGGTGGACGAGTGCGTCAGCAGCCCCAAAAAGTAGGGTGTTGGAGCTTTTAAGGTCACTTGCAAAACGCGGTCATCCAAAGCCTTTACACCGAGGGCTTCGGGTGGTTTGTCGCCAACGATGACGGCTTCCGCATTCTGGATGGAGGACAATATTTGGGAATATTTGGACAATGTGGCCGGATCAACGCTGCGCCGTAGCCCGAAGACAAAGTCGCTAGCCAACACGGGGTCGCCGTTGGACCAGCGCGCGTCATCACGCAGAGTGAAGGTATACACCCGTCCGGCCTCGCTGATTTCCCAGGATTCCGCAGCACCGGGGATAATCTCCCCGGTAGGCGCCTTCGAGGTGAGGCCCTCGTAGATGTCCCGCAAGATGTTCGAAGAGGGGACGCCTTCGGCCTTATGCGGATCCAAAGTTTGAGGTTCTGCACCATTGCCTTTGTGCAACACCTGCTCCTGCGCCAACTCAAGCGCTTGCGCTGAGCCCATGAGTGATGCCAATAAAAAGCCAATGGCCGGCAGCCACTGTGTCATCGCGCTTTCTCCTCCAAGGATTCTTGCTGAGCTTCAATCCAACTTGTGATGCGGGCCTCCAAGACAGACAAGGGTAAGGCCCCAGCATGCAATACCTCATCGTGAAAGACGCGGACGTCGAAGTTTTGGCCAAGCGCCTCCTCGGCCGTGCTGCGCAATTCCCGAATCTTCAGCTGCCCCATCTTGTAGGCCAGTGCCTGTCCGGGGAGGACCAGATAGCGGTCAACCTCTGCCTCAATGCGGCTGCGATCTCGACCGGTATTCACCACGAAAAACTCGATAGCCTTTTCCCGGCTCCAACCCAGTGCATGCATGCCGGTGTCGACCACCAAGCGAATGGCACGCCACATTTCGTAGGTCAGCGCGCCATATTTGTAATAGGGATCGGTATACAAACCAAGCTCTGGTCCTAAACTTTCTGCGTAGAGTCCCCAGCCCTCGGTGTACGCCGTGAAGCGCGCGTGTTTACGAAACTCCGGAACGTCTTCAATTTCCTGGGCGAGCGCAATTTGGAAATGATGGCCTGGCACAGCCTCGTGCAGCAGCAAGGCTTCCATCTCAAACTTAGGCGATGAGCCCATGCGCAGCGTGTTGATATAGAAAATGCCAGCGCGGCCAAATTCGGCATTGCCGGGGATGTAATACGCCGTCGACGCGCCTTTGGCGCGGAAAGCCGGGACCGGTTCAATGCCATAAGGCAAGGAGGCAAATGTACGGAAAAGCTTGGGGATGAGCGGGTCTACGCGTTTGCCAAGGGCACGGTACGCCTGAACGTAATCCTCTTCAGAGTCGAAATACCAGCGTGGATCCTGCTTCACCTTGGTCGCGAAAGCTTGAATGGAGCCAGCAAAACCGATCTCCTTCATCACAGCATGCATCTCACTGCGAATGCGTTCGACCTCATCCAAACCGATCTGATGAATTTGCTTCGGAGTGAGGTCCGTCGTGGTATAGCCCCGAGCCGCATGGGCATACCAGTCCTGGCCCTTAGGTAGCTGCCCTAACCCGGTGGCCTTCACGGCGTTTGGCAGGTAGGTGTCGCGAACATAAACGTACACAGCCAAGACCGCGGGGCGAACCTGCTCCGCATAAATCGAGCGCGCTTTGGCAGCAAAGTCCTCCCGGTCCTGCTCAGACATATTCGCCGGGAGCTTCTGCAAGGGGCCTAACAGCGGCGAGTCATCCGCTTGCTCGGGAACTAGCTTTAAAAATTGCTCGGGTACGGGCTTGAGCGTGATCTGGGGTGGCGTAATACCCTGTTCCAAGCCACGCTCCAAAAGACTCCGAACTTGAGCCATGAGCACCGGCACGCCCTCTAGGCGTTGTAAGTAGGCTTCGCGATCTGCCGGGGTAAATAATGGCTGCGCGTTCAGCACGGAGGCTACCCAGCTCTGCACCCCGAACATCTGATTCACTGGCATCAGGTGACTGGGGTAGCTTTGTGCATCCACCGCCTTCGCCGCCAGGAATACCAACAAAGCGTGATTGAGCTGTCCGTCCTCGTCTAACTCACGACTAGGGATACTCTGGAGGGCCGCTAGTAAATCACGTTCCGCCTTATGTTGGAGCTCGAGTTCTTGCTCCGACATGTCGGTCCAACGGCCATTTTGGCCGGGGTATCCCGTAAATGTCGCGCTTTCGGGGCTGGTCGTCTGAGACCAATCCCAATAAGCGTTCATCAGACGCTCGAGCCGCTGCTGCGCCGAGGCACTTTGAGCACCCACCTCACGCCAGCCAATGAGCCGATTAATGCGTGGAGACAGCCCAGCGCTTGGCTCAGAGATATCCGCAAGCGTGGCGGAAAAGGCCTGATGAGCAGCACGGCTGACAGCGTCGGCCTGTGCCAGCAAAGGTACACAGGCCAAGATCAAAGCGCCTAGGGCTTTCATGATTCATTCTCCAGCTGTTTCATCGTCACCAACATGGGTCCCTGCTCTCCGCGTTCTCAATGGAGTCGCCGAGCACCTAGCCCGCCATGCGCACAGCAAAAGGCCCTCACAGCTTCGCTGCGAGAGAGCCGGGTTATGCAGGTGTTCGGGGGCATCGAGCTTGAGCGGCAGCGGCGGTACAGGCTTGGCCCATACCGCCGCTCATTCGCTGTCCCTGCCCAGAGCTCACGCCTACAGCTCAGCCTTCATCCAGGCTTTGCTCAGCCTTCAGGCTTAATGCGTGATTGGCCCAAGCCCGCGCATCCTCACGCGTGCTGTCATATTTGGAAGCCGCGCGAAAGGCCTCGATGGCTTCATCAAAGCGGCCAAGCTCTGCGGCAGCAATACCCTGGAGCATAGCGGCTTCCCCAGGCTTGTCGACGCCTAAATCACGAGCCTTCGCCAAAGTCGGGAGAACCTTATCCCAGTCTTCCTTCTCGACATACAGGTATGCCAATCGCAGGGCGAGCTCCCCGTCATCGGTGAGCTGCACCGCTTTCGCCAGCGCATCAATGGCCTTAGCGGTTTCACGGGCGCCCACCCAGGCGTTGGAAAGAAGCTCGTAATGCTTCTCACTGGCTTCGATCGCGCCACTCCGCAGCCCATCATCGACGATGTTGGCGGCCTTGTAGGGAATATCCAGATACAGATACAGATTCCCCAGATTGATCAGCTCTTTGGATTCATCCAAGTAGCCACGCCGTTCGGCCAAGCCGAGTACCGCCAGAGCTTCCTCGTCTTCCTTAATTTCCAGCAACATGCCAGAGAGCTGCTTCCAGTACTTCTCTTTGAGCGGAAACAAGCCGATCATATCGCGCAGGGTTCCAGCACAACGCTTGTAATCGTCCTGCTCGTAATGCAATGCCAGCTTGAGCTGATACCACTGCTCTTTAGGATCCTTAGACTCGCGGATGGCCTGAGTCAACGGAACCAAAGCCTTTCGATATCGCTTGAGCTGAGCATAAGCCGTTGCCAGTAGAACTCGCGCCTCAGGGGGTACCGGGTTTTTAGCGTTGGCGATGTAATCTTCCAGCGTAATCACGCCTTCACGATATTCCTCGACCGCAATCTGGAACTGCCCCAGGCTGTACTTCATGCTCTCTAGCTGGGCCTCTGGTAGAGCCTCCAGATTGATCGCTTTTTTGAAGTAATCCGCCGCCTGGCGGTAATCACCCTTTTGTGCCCATACGAAGCCATAGGTCTGGTACACCATGGCGGTTTCGTAAGGACTGTACTTGGTCGACGGCAGTAGGCTATCCAGCTTGCTTAGCGCCTCTGGATAGTCTTCTTCTCCGATCAGCTCATGAATCCGGGTCAACCGCCGATAGGTCGACTCAGAAAGAGTTTGGGCCTGAACTAAACCCGTCCAGCAGATCAAGGCCACTGCAAGCAAACGTAACATCAACATTGCAGACCTCCGTTAGTCTTGAGCGAGTTTAAATTCAATGGTCTGGGTAGCACGGTGCGCCACTGCTTTACCGTCCACCACACGCGGCTTGAACTTCCATTTCAGGATAGCGCGGCGCGCTGCTGAGTCGAAGACCCGCCGTGGGTTGGCGTCAACCACTTTGGGGTCGGACACCGTGCCGTCTTCATTAATGGTGAACTCCAGTTTCACCCACCCTTGAATACGGTCCCGGGCAGCGTTGCGCGGGTACTGCGGTGCAATCCGTACCAAGGGGATCAGCTCACCATCACCCTGGAAGTCCGAGCCTTTTTGGTAGCTTCCCAAAAAGGGCCCGCTGCCCGCACTCACCGGCATATCCACGTTGGGCACGTCGAAAGCTTGCGGCTGTGGCTGCGGCTTGGTGGTCTCCGCCACCTTCATTTTCGGTGGCGGCGGCGGCTTCTTCGGCGGCGGCGGCTTCTTCGGCAGTTCACGCTTACGCGTTTCTACTGAGTCATCCCGCTTTAAGCGGACAAAGTCCACCCCACCAAGCCCCGGGCTCTTGTCCACGTCTTTGCCCTGACCCAGCACCAGGTACTGCATCAGCCAGAACAAGAACAGCGCTACGACGGTAGCGCCGCCCAATGCGGCTACGAGTCTCATCACGTTCTCCGCCCGCTATTGCTTGTTGCTGGCGGCAATGGAGACGTTGTACACACCTGCCAGCCGAACCTGATCCATGACCTGCACTAACACGCCGGTCTGCGATTCCTTGTCAGCGATGATGACCACCGACCCTTCCGGGTTTTCTGCGTGTAGCCGCTCGGTGTTGGCACGGACGGCGCGCAATTCCACCTTACGCTTGTCCATCCAGATGTCGCCGTTGGGGCGAATGGCAATCATGATGTTGCCGCGCTCCTGCTTCTCTGCGGTATTCGCATTCGGCCGACTGACATCAATACCCGCCTCTTTGACGAAGCTGGTGGTGACGATAAAGAAGATCAACATGATGAACACGATGTCGAGCATCGGGGTCATGTCAATTTCGGCTTCCTCGGTTGCGCCGTGTTTTCTGCGTCGCATGAGTTAGTTACCTGTAGAGTCGTCATGGACGCCGAGCTCATCGTTGAGATACTCGGTTTCGCGTCGCACAACCTGTTCAAAATGGGAGCTGAAGTACAGACCAGACAAGGCGACCACCATGCCCGCCATCGTGGGCAATGTTGCTTTGGACACGCCCGCAGCCATCGCGCGAGCGTTGCCGGTGCCAAGTACAGCCATCACGTCAAAAACTTGCACCATGCCGGTAACAGTACCGAGCAGGCCCATCATCGGGCACAGCGCAATAATGGTCTTGATCAATCCAGTGGACTGTTTCAGCGTTCTATTCACTTCGCTGACCAATGCCTCGCGTCGCCGCTTTGCACCCCAACTGTGGTAGTCACCCCGCTTGCGCCAGGTCTCAACAACCTGTTGCGCCAGCTTGGGGTACTCCCGGCGGTAGTACATGAGGCGCTCAATAATGAGCGCCCACAGCAGTACTGCGACAGCGAGAATCAGCCAGAGGACCGAGCCACCCGTTTCCAGGAAGTCTCGGATTGCGATAAAGACTTCCACGTCTTAAGCCTTGGCGGAACCCGTCCGCTCGGCCACCAGGCCTGCTGATTCCTCTTCCAAGATCTGAACCAACGAGCGACTACGACCGGCTAGCCATTGATGCAGCATCACCAAAGGAATAGAGACGACCAAGCCAAGCACGGTGGTGATCAAGGCTTGCGAAATACCACCCGCCATCAACTTAGGATCACCCGTACCGAACAGAGTGATGGACTGGAAGGTTTGAATCATCCCAGTCACAGTTCCGAGCAGACCCAGCAGAGGCGCGACAGCAGCAAAGATCTTCAAGGCAGGCAGGCGCTTCTCGAGGTCTGGCGTTTCCTTGATGATTGCCTCGTCCAAGCGCGACTCGACGGTTTCAAGATCCGCACTCTTATCCTTTTCGAAGGCCATCAAGACACGACCCAATGGGTTGTCGTCACGCGCAGCTTCGTTGCGCTGCTTGGACATGGCCGAGCCGGTCAGCGTCAGCGACACTGCCCTCTCCAAAGCCATGAGCAAACCAACCAGACCAATGCTGAGGATCACGTAGCCAACCAGACCACCTTGCTGGATGCGCTCGCCCAAGCTTGGTGCGCGCACCAACACGGACAGCAAGGCCCCACGCGTGGGGTCAAGCGCAATGCGGCTTACCCCAGTGTCGGTATCTTCTAAATCAGCTGCCATTGAACCAAAGCGGCCAGGGGGCTGACGCTCCAACTCCACGAGCTGCTGGGTGTCGGCTTCCCACACCAAGTATTTGCCGTCAGACACAGCGGTGAAGGCGCCAACGCGAACAACGTCACGAGGCTCTTTGGTACCGTCGGCATTGACGACCTCGGTTTCAAAGGCAACGACGCGACCTGTTTCGGTCATCTCGCGTTGCAGCTCGAACCACAAGCGCTCCAGTTTTTCGATGGAAGGCAGCTCTTTACTACGGCCCAGTTCTTCCAGGAAGGCATCCCGCTCGATACCGGGCTGGGACGACACGTAGGAGCCCTGGGCGATCCCGCGCATGTCACCAGCAACCTGGCGAACCACACCAAACATTTCGCCCAGCTGACCCACGGCCAGCGTCAGTGAGGCTTCGAGCTCAGCCAGCTTTTTGTCGTTAGCCTCGAATTCATCCAGCAACTCTTCGGAGCGGCGCTCCTGGGTGGCCAGCTCAGCCTTGGCTTCTTTGAGCATGGCGGCTTGCTGATCACGACGCTCACGGAAGCGACGCTCGCGCTGAGCATTCTCAGCTTTCTCTGCCGCACGCGCGTTCTTGGTTTGCTCGAGCAGCTGTAGCAGCGGGTCGGGCTGAGAGGTTTGAGCAATGGCAGCAACCGGAAAGACCAGGGCCGCAGCCAAAACAATCTGTTTCAACATTGTGTTCTCCAGTCTTGGCTTAGAGGTCGGCCGGTGCAGCAGCTGGCACCAGCAACAAGTCGGGCGCGGTTTGCTTGCGGGCAATCCGCAGACCATCGCGTACAGCAGTCTTGTAATCATTATCAATTACGAAGTCCTTGCTAGCCGGGTCGTAATACCCGGTCAGACCTGCGTCCAAGGACTGGAACATCAAAGCCACGCGGCCAACGCGGAGAAAGTCCATCGAGCGCTTGGCACCATCAATGGTGAGCTCTGCCTGGTACGCCTCGATCGTCCGGCCGTATTCCATCTCAACCTGGTAGGCCTCAATGATGCGGCGGTACTTCTCGGAGGTAGAGACATCGGCACGATCCATGATCTCGTGCAGAGCCTCGACGCGGGTGCTGCGCTCTTCTTGCAGGAAGGGCAGATCCAGCTCCACGAAGGACTCTAGCGTGTCAATCATGCGCAACATCATCGGGACCACTTCCCGGGAGACATCATTGATCTGCGCCAGCTGATTTTCGATGGAGGCCATCTCCTTCAGCTGGGAGTTGATCTGCTTCTCCAGTTGGCGGTTATATCGACGCAGACTTTCAGCTTCGCGGGTGGCTACGCGGTATTCGGTCAGCAAACGATCGGTTTCATCGTCCAACTGGTTGATAGCCACTTGCGAGCGCCGGGCGTCGGCGTCAATGCGTTTTTGTACGGAAATCGTGGAGTCCAGCGTATCCGCAGCGGCTGGCAGAGCAATGGCTCCACCTACTGCTAGAACAACGCCAGCGATCAGCTCTCTAGGCATGATGGCTCGTTTCGTCGTGAGGTTCATTGAATAAAAAGACCCGCATCTCGGATGACATGCGGGCCCCCGTTGTAAAGCAAGGCGCGGATTTCTACCACGCTTACCATGGGTTGTCCATGTGCAGCGCGGCAAAAAAGGCCCTCGCTCGGGCGTTCTCCAGCCCTTTGTTTGTTCCCGCAAATGCGGACCTATGCACCTTTCTCGCGCCCAAACACGGTGCACCACAGATGTGATGCCAAGCTCGTCGTCGAGAAAAACGCCGATTGCATATGCGCACTAGCAAACACCTTGCCAGGTTCTTCAAAAACGCTGAATTTGCGTAGATATGGCATTGTCATTTTGTCGCCATGCTCCCGCTGGCAGTATGCACCACGGCTTCACATATATAAGGAGCAAATATGCGCCTCATCTCCTCGGTTCTGACCCTACTCAGCGTGGCAGCTGCACTGCCCGGCTGCGGATCAACATCCGATCAAGCCACATCAGCTGGTAACGCCACAGCCAGCGCCAAATTGGACAGCGCCGAGCAAGCCCTGCAGGCCGCTGCCTTTCTGAATGCCGCTAGCGATTTTGATGCAGCGGCATTGGCATTCACGACCATTGAATCACCACAGGTTCGCAAACAACTGAGCGGCTCAACAAAGCTCAGCATTGAAGATGCGCCATGCGATGGTGGTGGCAGCTTCGACTTTAGTGACTCTGGCGGGCCTGCCGGATCAACGGATTACCTGCGCTTCAACTTTGAGCGCTGTGTGGACGAAGAGGGCACCTTCTTCGATGGCCGCTTAGAGCTGATCTGTAGCGAAGGTGAGTTTCGCAGCGATGATCAGGCCAGCTGCCGCAACACCGTCATTAACTTTGGCCAGGGCGGTCGCCCCATCGAAGTGCGTGAGCTCAACCAAGAGCAAGTTCGGATCAGCGGACGCTTCACGATTCGATTCGGTAGCAGTGCCGTGACGCTAGAACAAAGCCTGGAAGCTCGGGTGACCAGTGCGGATGGCAGTGAAGAGGGCCTTTTAGTGACGCGTGAGCTGGAGCAGCGCCGAGCGCCGCAATCGGCAAGCATTGACGAGATTACGGTCAATGGCGAGGCCGGCGCTGACTACTCTGGCGACAATATTGTCTGCAACCGAGGCTTGGTCGAGCTGCGAACCATCAATGCACTTACCCGAGACAGCCAAGCCGGGCTGGTCGGCGGCGAGCTGCTGGTTCGTAATGCGGAAGGCGCGGAAGCCACACTGGAGTTTGCGAGTGACGGCGGCGTGAGCGTCACCCTGAACGGCGCTACGGTTCCCTTCTCAAGAGCAGAATTTGAAAACGCCTGCACTTTCTAAACAGCGCTGAACATCTCCGCGGTAGCGCCGCCTCGGGTGGGCGGCGCGCCAATCACAGCAGCAGTTCGGCAAAGGCCCCTAGCCGCTCACGCGCGCGTAGCCCCAAGCCCAATTGTTCGCAAACGCTGTGCACCTCATCCATTGGCACCGTGAAGCGCGCCTGCCAATCGGGGTCGGGCACGCCAGGGCAACGGTCAGGAATGACTGTGAGCCGTCGCGACATGTCAGCCATGTCGCGCCCCTCATCTAACTTACGCTGCAAGCTCTTGGCACCGCGAAGCGGCAGAGACGACACCTCTGCCAAGTTGGCATAAACCGATTCCAGGCTTCCGAAATGCTGCAATAGCGCAACGGCGGCTTTTGGCCCGACGCCCTTAACCCCCGGGATGTTATCGACAGAGTCTCCCGTCAAAGCCAGCAAATCGGCCACCTGATCGGGTCGCACACCCATCTTGGCCTCGACTCCGGCCGGATCCAGCTGCAGCTGACTCGCAAAATCCCACCATAAGTCGTCACTTTGCACCAGCTGGGTAAGATCCTTGTCGCGACTGATCACCGCCACCGGGTGCCCGGCCGCCCGTGCATGGGTCGCCCAACTCCCGATGATATCGTCCGCCTCGAACTCGCTATGCGCCGCCCAAGGCAGCCGCAAAACCTCGCAGAGCTCCTGACACCAAGCGAACTGCCGTTGGAGGTCTTCTGGGGCAGGAGGCCGATTCGCTTTGTATTCTGGATATATCTGATTACGAAAGCTGGTGCTGAGACTTTCATCAAAAGCAACCGCTATCGGAGCATCGGGACCCAGCTGCCGCCTGAGGTCCGCAAGGAAGCCAGCGAAGCCATAAACCGCATTAATCGGCTGCTCTGCTGCGTTAACCATAGTCTGTGGCAATGAAAAATAGGCACGGAACACGTAGACAGAAGCGTCGATCAGGTAGACTCGACTCCGTTCCGGTGTGGCCTCGGGCAATGCCGAACTCATGAATTGAGATAGTCACGCAGGTAAAAGCGCAGCCTAGCACGGCTGTTAGCAGACCTGATAAGGGGAGTAATCCATGACTGTGAAAATTGCAGTGCCCGCCGAAACTGGCGCGCACGAGAAGCGTGTGGCCATGGTACCGGCCGTTTTGCCCAAGCTGGGCAAGTTAGGAACCAGCCTGACAGTCCAAGAGGGCGCAGGCCAAGCCAGCCGTATTGCCGATGATCTCTACAAGGACGTGGAGTTCGCTAAGGATGCAGCCGCCACCTTTGATGGGGCGCAAATCATTCTGCGAGTTGCGATTTCCAGTCCTGAAGAGGTCCAGGCCCTGCCCGAGGGCAGCGTGCTGTTTTCGTTTATTTATGCCAACCGCAACCCTGAGATCGTCAAGGCGCTGGTGGAACGAAAGATCACCTGCTTTGCCATGGAGTTGGTGCCGCGCACGACTCGGGCCCAGGCCATGGATGCACTGTCTAGCCAGGCCGCGCTTGCCGGTTACTACGGCGCTCTACTCGGCGCTACAAAATTATCACGACTGCTGCCGATGACCACCTTCGCTGTAGGCTCCATCCGCCCGGCTAAGGTCCTGGTGATGGGGGCTGGGGTTGCAGGGCTACAAGCTATCGCTACCGCCCGTCGCCTAGGCGCGATTGTCGAAGGCTACGACGTACGCTCAGCCGTGAAAGAGCAGGTCGAGTCGCTCGGAGCCAAGTTCGTTGACACTGGCGTGAAGGCCGAAGGTGAAGGTGGCTACGCCCGTGAGCTCACCGACGAAGAGAAGGCCCAGGCGCAGGAAGTGCTGACCAAGCACATCCAATCCGCCGATATCGTCATCACCACCGCGGCTATTCCCGGCCGTCCTTCGCCGAAGATCGTGAGCGAAGAGCAAATTCAAGGTATGAAGCCGGGCGCCGTCATCATCGACCTTGCTGGCGATGGCGGTGGCAACACGCCCCTGTCCAAGCCTGGCGAAACCGTGGATGTGCACGGCGTGCTCATCGAAGCACCGCTCAATGTGCCCAGCCGCCTGGCCGAACATGCCAGCGAGCTATACGCCAAAAACCTGCTTAACTTCCTGGAATTAATCGTTAAGGAAGGCGAGCTGACCCTGGACTTTGACGATGACATTGTTGCTGGTGCGTGCATGACTCACGCTGGCGAGATTCGTCACGAACCCACCAAACAGGCCTTGAGCCAATAAAGGAGGACAGGATGCTTACCGGATTTGTCGCTCTGTATATCTTCATGCTCGCAGCCTTCACAGGCTACGAAATCATTGGCCGCGTACCTGCCATTTTGCACACCCCTCTTATGTCGGGCTCCAACTTCGTGCACGGCATTGTGGTGGTCGGCGCCACCTGGGCGCTGATTAACGCCGCAACCCCGCTAGAGCAAGCCATCGGCTTTTTTGGCGTGCTCTTAGGTGCTGGTAATGCAGCCGGGGGCTACGTGGTCACCGAGCGCATGCTGGAAATGTTCAAGCCCAGCGAGAAAAAGCAGTAAGGCAGGCCTACTATGAACGCAGATTTCATCATTCAGGCCGCCTACTTCGCGGCCGCATTCCTCTTTATTTACGGCCTCAAGCGCATGTCCAGCCCGGTCACAGCGCGCTCGGGCATCATCGTGGCAGGTTGGGGCATGGTGGTCGCCATCGTGGCCTCCTTCCTCTATGTCTTCGACGTTAACGAAGCGGCCAAGCCGCACCTCACCACCAACATCATTTTGGTCGCCATCGCCTTGGCTGTGGGTCTGACCTGGGCGTGGCGTAGCGGTAAAACCGTGGAAATGACGGCCATGCCACAAATGGTGGCCTTGTATAACGGCATGGGCGGCGGTGCAGCGGCAGCCATTGCAGCCATTGAGCTATTCGGCCATAAGGCCCACGGCAGCGTCACCCTGACCTTGGCTGTGCTTGGCGGCTTAATCGGCGCGGTATCCCTCTCCGGCTCGCTCATTGCTTGGGCCAAGTTGGACGGTCGCGTCAATGGAACATGGCGTTTTTCCGGCCTCCAAGCTGTTAACGGCTCCATGTTACTGGTCTTGGTACTGATCGGCGGCACCACGGTGTTCAACGGCGGCGAAGTCAGCATGGGGCTACTCACCCTATTCTTCGGCCTGGCACTGGTCTACGGCGTGATGATGACCATGCCCATCGGCGGCGCCGATATGCCGGTGGTGATCTCCCTGTACAACGCCTTCACCGGCTTGGCAGTGGGCTTCGAGGGCTATGTGCTGCAAAACCCGGCCTTGATGATTGCCGGCATGGTGGTCGGTTCGGCCGGCACCCTGCTCACCCTGCTGATGGCCAAGGCCATGAACCGCAGTGTGAGCAATGTGCTGTTCTCGAACTTTGGCGCCGCAGAAGCGGAAGAGGATGGTATTGAAGGCTCCATGAAGCCGGCCGATGCCTCCGACGCCGGCATTCAGATGCGCTATGCCAGCAAGGTCATCATCGCCCCTGGATACGGCCTGGCTGTAGCCCAAGCCCAACACAAGCTGTATGAGTTCGTGAAACTGCTACAAGCGAATGATGTGGATGTGAAATTCGCCATCCACCCGGTTGCAGGGCGGATGCCCGGGCACATGAACGTGCTGCTTGCAGAAGCCGGCGTGCCCTACGACATCATCTTCGATATGGAAGACATCAACGAAGAGTTCGCTCAGGCCGACGTCGCTATCGTGGTCGGTGCTAACGACACCGTGAACCCCGCAGCACGCACCAAGAAGTCCAGCCCCATTTATGGCATGCCCATTCTGAATGTGGACCAAGCTCAGCAGGTTTATGTGGTCAAGCGTGGCCAGGGCAAAGGCTACTCCGGCGTAGAAAACGAGCTCTTCTATGCAGACAACTGCAACATGGTCTATGGCGATGCGCAGAAGGTCATGGTGGATATGCTCACAGCCGTGAAATCTTTGGAAGGTGGTGGCCACTAGAGCCCGCCACTGAGCCAAAAAAAGCCCCGGTTCTTACCGGGGCTTTTTTGTGGGGACTGAAGCCCTCACTCTTGAGAGTGGGGATGCCAAAGCAAACTCAATAGAAGTAGTAGTTCAATCCCAGGTGCAGATCCTGAATGGTAACCACATCACCATCAAAATTTCGGAATTCCGCAAACAGACTCATACCCGGAACCAGGGCGACTTCAGCGCCCAGTAGCAACTCCAGCCCGTCGTCTTCGAAGCCGCCGTTGTCCTCGTCCTCCAGGTCCAGAAAGCCCAAGGAACCGTAAACCCCGACCGCCTCGGAAAGCTGCGAATGGCCACCCAAATGGACGCCCAATCCGTCAAGACCGTCATAGTCCACATACTCACCGCTCAGCCAAAAGCCCTGGCCGGCACCTAAGGGCGCCCAGTAGCCACCGCCGACACGGTACTGGCTTGAGTCGATATCGCCACCGATATCCTGATACTCAAAATGGGCAAAAAAGTTGGGCCCCAAACTACCCCAGCCTTTGATACCAAAGCCCGTGTCATCTACCTCACCAGGGCCGAATTCCAACTCCTGCTGAACCACATACCCCGCTAAAGAGGCGCGAGGCATGTCGCTAGCGGACCATGCAGGGGCTGCCCACGCAGCAGAAGCAACTGCCGCTGTCGCAAGTACACCGAGTCTATTCATTATTTGTCTCCCGAATTGTTGTTCCTCAACGCGCCGACAGTACGGCGCTACCCACAACTTTAGGCCGTTGCCCGCTTATCTGCAGCCAGAGCGGCCACCCGTTCACGCACCTGACCAGGATCGTTCGCAATGAGTAGACAACAACTCAGGGCTCGCGCATGTTGAATTTGCTGCCAACTGTCGACGGTGTAGGCGTACAAAGGCAGATCTGCGCGGTGGATGCGCGCGACATCCTCTGGACCAAAGGCATTGATATCTACACACATGGCGCTGTAGTGAGCCATTTGCAAACGCGTGACCTTACGCAGTTCGGAAGGGTTCACCAGATTTCGCACCAATTGCGGCACAGGCCGACCCGCTGCCTGACAAAACTGGCTCAGCGAGGTGAGCACATCGTCAGAAAAACTCAGCACCTTGATCTTAGCTAAGCGCTCATCGCTCAGAGTCAACAGAAGCTGCGCCACATGCTCAGCAAGCAGCCGATCGTGACTACCACGACGATTGCGACCATGGGCTTTGATCTCCAGCAACAACTGGGTGGTACCCGCCCAGCTGGCCAAAACCTCTTCCAAGGTCATCAGCGAGGTGCCCTTATACCGAGCATCCTTCCAAATACCGGCATCGCGCCAGACCAATTCTGGCCATGTGTAGTCCCGCATACGCCGGGTTTGCGGCCCCAGCTTAGCCAGTTTGTGATCATGAAAGACCACCACTACATCATCCCGTGTGAGTTGTAGATCTAACTCCAGTCCATCGGCTCCATCGGCGAGCGCACGCTCGAAAGCCGGACGCGTATTTTCCGGAGCTATCGCGCTAGCCCCGCGATGGCCGATGATCTGGGGCAACCATGTGCGATGATGGTCACCATGCATTCCGATCCGGTACTGCTGCCCTTGCTCATCGCCAGCGCTGTTTTGCTGGTTGCGGGAACGGTTTTGCGTTTGGTCGGGCAGCCGCATGTTGTGGCCTATCTGTTGGCGGGTATTGCGTGTGGTCCGCATGGCTTAGATCTCTTGCAGTCTCCGGAGATTTTCAACCGCTTAGGTGACATTGGTGTGATGCTTTTGCTGTTTTTTGTGGGTATGAAGGTGCACCCGCGAAAATTGCTGGCCCAATGGAACCGCACCATTGCGCTGACACTGGCGCAAATTCTCATTTCCTTGGCCTTGGTTGGACTTGTAGGCTGGTGGTGGGATTGGCCAATACCTCGTATCGTGCTGCTGGCCTTTGTAATGAGCTTATCGAGCACCGCAGTGGTGCTTTCCACCTTGGAAGATCGCGGCGAAACCGACTCGGTACTGGGCCGTGACGTCATTGGCGTGCTACTCGCCCAAGATATTGCCATCGTTCCCATGCTCATCACGGTCAGCATTTTGGCCGGAGATGGGCCCTCGCACAGCACCATGACCTTGCAAGGCGTCGGCCTGCTCTTAACTTTAGGATTTTTAATCTGGCTAACGCGGGCCCGTCGTATCCGCCTTCCGCTGGGCGCTCGGCTATACCAAGACCATGAGATGCAGGTATTCGCAGCGCTGACAATATTCTTAGGCTTCGCCACGCTCACTGACCAATTCCACCTCTCAGCAGCCCTGGGCGCCTTTCTCGCCGGAATGCTCATCGGTGTGGCCCGTGAGACACGCTGGGTGGGTGCCAGGCTGGATTCCTTCCGCACCTTTTTTGTCGCCTTGTTCTTTGTCTCCATCGGCAGTCTGGTCGACCTCACCTTCATTCGGGATAACGCCGGCTTGGTGCTGAGTCTGCTCCTGTTGGTGCTGATCATCAACTGGCTGATCAACAGCTTGGCATTTCGCTGGCTGGGTAAGCCCTGGGGCCACAGCTTAGTGGCCGGCGCCATGCTCGCGCAGATTGGCGAGTTCTCCTTTGTGTTGGTGGCGGCGGGCCTCGCCGAAGGCGCCATTGGCAGTTTTGCCTACAAACTCACCGTACTCATTATTGCTTTGTCGTTATTGCTTTCACCCGCCATGATCGCCCTGGCCAGACTGCTCACCCGGCGGCGAGTGGGAATAGCCATATGAGTCACAATGCGCCTCTATGCAGCAGTAGCCCGGACTATTCATGAACTCCACACGCCCTCGCTTGCTCCTTGAATCCACACGAAATTCCGCTCGGTCAACCATAGACACTGTTATGCTCTCCCTTGCGAAATTCCGTGTGAATCCAATGCCCTACGCGATCATCGCGCGGATTCACGGATAATCCGGGCTAGAGCCTAAGCTCTCTTAAATGACGATTTGGCAAATTGCCCTGCCCGTCGCCGGGGCGGATTATTACGACTACCTCGCCCCCGAAGATGCTCCTGGCGAGATGCTAGGCCATGCGGTGCAGGTTCCCTTCGCCCGCCGCTCGCTCAACGGCATCGTGGTGGGCCACAGCGAGCATAGCCAGGTCCCCGCCAACCGCCTACGTCGCGTGCACAGCATCCTCAGCGAGCGCCCCCTGGTCGATGCGCAGAGTATGGCGTTGTTGCGCTTTGCGGCCCAACATTACCAATACCCCTTAGGGCTCACCGTAGCGACGGCGCTACCTCCCGGCGTTTTCGGTGGGGCGCCGACGACCGAACGCGCCTTTGTTTTAACCGCACAGGGCCGTGCGCAGTTGAGTGCTGATGGTGTACGCGGGCAACGCCAGCGCAGCGTCGTTGAGCAGCTTGCAGAGGCGACTGCGCCAACACCACGCAGCGCCATTGCGGTACCGGCGGCCGTACTGGCTCGCCTGCAAGAGCTGGACTGGATTCGTAGCGTAGACCAGGCGCAACCACAGGCTTCCCCCGCTACGCCGGTACCGCTTCGTCAAGGCCAGAAACAGGTGGCCGAAGCTATTCTGACCACCGCCTCGCCCACCACCCACCTTCTACTGGGAGCCACCGGGAGCGGTAAAACGGAGGTGTATTTGCACCTGGCCCAGCACATCCTTGCTCAAGGGCGTCAGGTCTTGATGCTGGTGCCAGAAATTTCCCTCACCCCGCAAATGGTCGAGCGCATCAGTCAGCGGCTAGGCGCCGCAGTGAGCGTGTTGCACTCGGGACAAAGCCCTAAGGAACGTTTACGTCACTGGTTCCGTGCCCGTGATGGCGAGGCGGGGCTGGTACTGGGCACGCGTTCCAGCGTATTCGTCCCCCTGCCTCAACTCGGCCTGGTCGTCGTCGACGAAGAACATGAGGCCTCATACAAACAACAAGACGGCCTGCGCTACTCTGGTCGTGACCTCGCCGTCTATCGGGGCTGGTTACAGCAAGCCCCGGTCATACTCGGTAGTGCGACGCCCTCGCTAGAAAGCTTGCACAACGTCAGTCAAGGGCGCTACACCCAGCATGAGTTACAGGCCGGGCCTCAAGGCCGCCGAGAGCTCAGGCTGATCGACATGCAAGGCCTGCCGAGCAGCGAGCCCTTATCACCCATCCTCCGCCAGCAGATGCGCAAAACCCTGGATGGCGAGGGGCAGGTATTTTTGTTTCTCAACCGGCGTGGCTATGCCCCGCTGCTTTACTGTCCGCAGTGCCAGTGGAGCCCGCAGTGTCGACGCTGCGATGTGGCCATGGTCTGGCACCGGCAGGCGGGCCAATTGCGCTGCCATCATTGTGGCCACCAGCAGCGCGTGCCCAGCTGCTGCCCAAGCTGCGAGCATCCCGAGTTAGTACCGGTGGGCTGGGGGACACAGCGGGTGATGGAGGCGCTGCAAACGCATTTTCCGGATGTTCCTGCCATTCGCTTTGATCGAGATAGTCTCACCCGTAAGGGGGCGTTGGAAGATGCCTTAGAGCGTCTGCATAGCAACCAAGCGCGTATCGTTGTAGGAACCCAAATGCTGGCGAAGGGACATGATTTTCCCCATCTATCCTTGGTTGCCGTGATTGATGCCGATAGCGGCTTGTACAGCGCCGACTTTCGCGCCACTGAACGGCTGGGACAGCTGCTGACCCAGGTTCGGGGCAGAGCCGGGCGCCGAGCCCAGGATGCGCAGTGTCTGATTCAAACGCGCAATCCCAGTCACCCCCATCTGCAAGCCTGGCTGGCGGGTGGCTACCAGCGCTTAAGCCAGTTATTGCTTGAGGAACGTCAGGATATTGGCTGGCCGCCATACTCTAAGCTTGCCGCCATTCGTATCGAGGCGGCTCAGGAAGCCAGCTTGGACCAGTTTTGGCAGCATTGGCAGCAGGCCCTAGCTGGACCGTGGGGCTGCGAGATGCTGGGTCCCATTGCCTTAGCTAGACGCAGCGGGCGATTCCGCTCGCAAATTGTGCTGCGCCATCCGCAACGCCCCCTCTTGGGCCGCGAACTGACAACCATTCGTGAGGAGTTAGAGCATGCCAACTGGGCGCGAAAAGTCCGCTGGAGTGTGGATGTGGACCCTTGGTCGCTGGATTAACCCTGAGGTGTTACCCATGAGATTACTCGCTTGCGCGTCTACAGCTGCGAGCCTGTTGTTTGCAAACTCTGCTTGGGCGCAGTGGGAAGCTGTGGCCGACGACTCCAGCAGCTGGCTTAAGCTGAGCGTAAACGAGTCACTCTATACGTCACTAGGCATGCAAGCCCTGGAACAGCTGCGCATCCTTGATGCCGCAGGCCGTGAGCAAGCCTTTGCGATTTGCACGCCGCAACAGGCTGCAACACCCACAACGGTGCAAGTTCCGGTAGTACCGCTCAACGTCGGGTTGCGGGCTCGCTTTGATGCCAGTGGCAAGCTCGTCCGCCAGGGTGGGCCCGGCGTAGAGGCCCTTCCGCCCTGGACGGATTGGGTGTTGGATTTGCGGGATTACCCCCAAGATGTCATCAGCCTCACCCTGCCAGTAGACATCGACGTATCTCGCGTACAGCTGCGGAGTAGCCCCAACGCCCAGCAATGGAGTCGGCCCTTGCCGTTTCGGGCGCAAGGCCAAACCGCGCTGCTGGCTAACCCTGAAACCATCACCTTGCTGCGAATCGACATCGATGGGGGAACCCAAGTCACACCCTCGACATTAGCGGTTGCCTTAAGTGCTCAAGACACGCAAGCCCAGATGCATTGGTTTCCCAGCGGCGTGCCCAGTGGGAAAGCCGCCCGCGTCCAACGGCCCTATGGCATCCAGGGAGCCAGGCTACCACGGCCTCCAGCCACTCTCGAGGCCGTATCGCTGGCCTCCAGACTCAACCCAGGAGATGCTTGGAAGTCGCGTGGACAATGGCAGGCGGGTTCAACCTTACCGGTATTGCGGCTTGCCGCTGTCGGCGACCGTGAGTGGCGACTGCAGACGGAGCCCGCGAAGCTCAATCTGGATTGGGAACTCGGTCATGCAGCCCACGAACTACGCCTTCCTGCTGGTCTCAACCTACCGCTACGCATAGAAATCGGAGACAAGCCCAGTCAGCAGCTACGCTGCGATGATCGCCGTTGGCGGAAAGCCTCTACGGCCCTGTCGCTAACTTCACTTGCAAGCTCAGCCAAAGAGGCCCAAGGGTCACCGCAGGGGCCAACCAATGTGCGGCCCTGGTTCTTGGTCATCGTCGCCGCCGGTGTCATCACACTTTGGTGGCGTAAGCGTCGACGCTAGCGGCTCATAGTTGCTCAGCGACGCGCGTTGGGGTGGGGTTCGCGTTCAGCCGTGCGGGATGACGTCAGTCCAGACCGCCATAAATTGCAAAACACTACCGGCCACAACAAAAAGATGCCAAATGGTGTGGTTGTGCTTGAGCCCGCGCCACAAATAAAAACCTGCGCCAATGGTGTAGGCCACGCCGCCCGCAGCCAACCACATCACGCCTTGAGCAGATAACGCGGCTATGACGGGCTCAGCGAAGAACACCACCAGCCAGCCCATGGCCAAATACAGCCCTACAGAGACTTTGTCGAAACGGCCAGTGAAAAACAGCTTAAAAATCACGCCGAGGGTGGCCATTGTCCAGACAATCCCCAGTAGCCACCAACGGCTACTGTCATCCAGTGCCACCAAGGCGAAGGGCGTATAGGAGCCGGCAATTAAAATATAGATGGCCGCGTGGTCCAGGGTATGGAGCACCTTGCGTGCACGCGGCAAGGGGATGCTGTGATACAAGGTGGAGGCGGTGTACAGCAAGATGAGGCTGGCACCATAAACACTCACTGCAACCACATGCTGTACGGCACCATGCAAGGTCGCCATGGCCACCATCACCGTTAAGGCGACGACGCTGGCCACAGCTGCCAGGCCATGGCTAATAGCATGCGCCGCTTCTTCCCAGATGCTGTAGCTGCGGTGAGCGAAGGCCTGCTTCCAGGAGCTGGCTGAGGTGTTTCCTGCAATAGAGCTGTTCATGGGCGGAGCCTATCAGACCTCTATGATGCTTGGATATCGCAAGCAGACCTCACTTGCACCCACGCATAAAAAAAGCCGCACCTGGTTGCCCAGGCGCGGCTTTGCCTACTGTCTCCTGGTGGCGCTATCGCCACGCAGGAAGAGCAAAAGGTTTACTCAAAGGTGAACTTGGCCTGGAAGTAGGCAAAGGTCCCAATGGTGTCGTAGGTACGAACGTCAGTGGAGCCGTTGAACCCGGAGTAGATCACCGGAGCCAGCTCATCCGTGACGTTGTCGATACCAAAGCTCAGCTTGGTTTTGTACTTCGGCATTGCATAAGAGACTTGGATGTCGTGAATGATCTGCGCACCCACTTCCCGGCTGGTGACGAAGTTTTCGTTGCTCGGAGAGCCGAAATCACCTGGGTTCTCGTCAACCGCACCAATGTAGCGTGCGAACCATGCGGCGGACCATTGATCCTGGCCCCAGCTCAGCTGGGACAAACCACGCCAGCGGGCAAAGTGCCCATCACCTCCGGCAGAGGCTTCGGTGAAGGTACCAGCGTTTTCAACCAAGGTGGTGGGGTCGCCTTCAATACGCTCGTTGTCGTACTTGTGCAGGTAGGTGCCGTCCAGGTTCCAGCTCACGCGGCCGAATTGGGTTTGGCCAAAGTCGAAGCGGAAGCCAATGTCTACACCCTGGGTTTCGAGCGCGCCCACGTTGTCGGTAACGTCGATCAGCGAGTTGACCTGACCCTGATCATTCCGGGTGAAGGAGTCGCAGAACAGACCGTTATCGAAACACTGCTGCAGACGGATGTTGGTACCAACCGTGCCGATGGTGTTCGACAGCTCAAAGCGGAAAGCATCCACTTCAATGGTCAGAGGCTCAAAGCCGAAGGGCGCGCTGTACACAAAGCCCAAGGTCAGAGCATCGCCTTCTTCTGGCTGCAGGTTGGGGTTTGAACCCACGGTGGCTGGCAGCTGGCTATCCGACTGCTGGAAGCTACCGTCACGCACTACGTTTTGACAGGCGGCGTCGATGTTCGGATCGGCGCCCTCAGGAGTCTCCACGAAGTTACATGGATCGTCGTAGGTTTCAGCACTGTCATTCTGGCCGCCGAAGAGGTCAGCAATGGTCGGAGCACGGAACACGTCGGCGTAAGTCGAGCGAACCAACAGGTTGCTAATTGGGCGCCATTCGATGCCAACTTTACCGTTGGTGGTGTCACCAAAGGTGTTGTAGTCCGAGTAGCGCACGCCCAGGCTCAAGGCCAGAGAGTTTGCCAAAGGCATGTCAGCCAACAGCGGAATGCTGGCTTCCGCGTAGAACTCATCAATGCTGATGGAGCCCTTCACAGGAGCAGACTGGTTGCCGGACACAAGGCCAAATACGCGCAGCGGATCAGGCACGGTTTCAGCCGCTTCGGTGCGGTGCTCGTAACCGAAAGCCACGCCCAAGGCACCAGCCGGCAAATACATGGCATCGCCGGTGATGTTGAAGCTGTAGCTCTTCAGCGAGGTCGATGCACGATCGTTCACCAGCGGAGCCAAGCGAGAGAAGGCTTCGGCTTGGTTATCGCGGTTCGGATCAAAGGCGCGGAAGAAGTCAGCCGGCACACAGTCTTCAATGATGGCATCCGGTGTACCGCAGCGTGGCGTGCCGTTTTCGTCACGGAAGCTAGGGCCAATCGCGTCTTGAGTGCGGGTTGTAAATAGCTCACCGAACGCTTCAGTGGACTGACGGTCGCGACCGTCAATGTAGTTCACATCGAAGAACCAGTTGTCGAAGACAACACCTTTGAAGCCGGTGGCTACGTAGAACTTGTCGGTGCTGAACTCCTCAACACGGTTACCCACGCGCAGCAGACGCAAACGCAGGTCGTCGATGTCTTCACCAAAAGGGTTGAAAATGCTGTCTGCGGATGCAGTGACATTGGCGAAGGGCTCGCGGGCGTCAAAGGGCTCTGGCGCGATCTGGAAGTTCGCAGTGGTGTTCTGAGCGATCACATCAGCGAAGAAATCCACATCTGAAAACACCCCAGCGCTGCGGAACAGATTCCAGCTGCCCGACATAAAGGCGCTGAAACGTTCCTGCGGGGTCACGTTCACGTTTTCGGTTTGGAAGTTATAGGTGTCGTTACCCGGGCCACCACCAATGAAGCAGCGGTAATCGGAAGAATCGCCACCGTCCTGGCCTTCAATGCGGGTGACAGCCACGCGCTCACCGTCGCCACAATTCGGGTCAGCGAGGTTCACCCCACCGGCTTGGGCCGCAGAGCGCGAAATGTCGTAGTAGCCGTTGGGCACCCGCGAAGATCCAAACTGAATTTCCTGACCGTTGAACAGCGCACGCGGGAAACTAGAGAAGGGG